>NZ_JBFAIA010000005.1:0-141632 GCF_040654455.1 Nonomuraea sp. NPDC050691 | reverse complement strand
CGCCGCGCCGGCGGGCGGCGTCGGCGCTGCGCTCCAGCGCGGCGGCGATCTCCTCGTCCGGCGCGGTCGTGACCACGGCGCGGTGCCAGGTCGCCCGATCGTTCTCGCCGGCGGCTCTCAAATGCTCGGCGATGGCCAGGTGCGCGGCCCGGCGACGCTCGAAGGACGCGTCGGCGTAGACGGCGGAGCGGAGCAACGGGTGCCGGAACCGCAGGTCGAGCCCGCCGAGCCGTACCAGTCCCGACCGCTGGGCCCCGTCCAGAGCGTCCGCGGGCAGACCGAGCCGGGCGACGGCCCCCAGGACGGTGCCGGCGTCCCCGCTCTCCTCGGCGGCCGCCACCAGCAGTGCCGCGCGGCCGTCCGCCGACAGGGCGTCGACCTGGCGCAGGAATGCCGCTCGCACCTTGGCGCTCACGGGCAGGGTCCCGAGCATGGCGAGATCGGGCAGGGCGAGCTCGGGTTCGTCGAGCCGGGCCAGTTCGATCAGGGCGAGCGGGTTGCCCCCTGTCGCCGTGATGAGGGCGTCACGCTGCCGGTCGGGCAGCGTCCAGCCGTGCGCGTCGAGCAGCCGCGCCGCGTCCTCCGGCGGCAACCCGTCCACGGCCAGTTCGGTCAACCCGGCCGTGTTGACCGGCGGCGACTCGGGCTCGCGTACGGCGAGCAGCATCGCGACGGGCTCGCCGGCGAGCCGGCGGGCGGCGAACAGCAGGGCGGCGGCGGAGGCTCGGTCCAGCCACTGCACGTCGTCGACCGTGACCAGCAGCGGGCGGTCCGCGGCCACCGCCGCGAGCAGCGTCAGGACCGCCGCGGAGACCAGGTGGTCCGAGGCGGCGGAGCGGGTGAGGCCGAGAGCGCCGCGCAGCGCCTCCGCCTGGACGCCGGGCAGCGCGTCCAGGTGGTCCAGCACCGGCCGCAGCAGCCCCAGCAGCCCGCTGAACGCGTGCTCCACCTCGGACTCCACGCCGGCGCACGTGAGCACCCGCATGGGCGCGGGGGTCCCCGCGGTCTCGGCGGCGTGGCGCAGCAGCGCGCTCTTGCCGATCCCGGCCTCACCGCGCAGGACCAGCACGCCGCCACGTCCTTCTCGGGCGTCGGCGAGCAGCCGTGCGATCGCCTCCCGCTCCCTGTCCCTGCCGTACATCACGGGCGGCATCCGTCTGTCCGGCGGAGGCGTCCCGTGTGACTGCAGTCGGTTCGACTCTGGCCGGGGATCCGCGTCCCCGCGAAGCTGACCGCGATCGGCGGGCGTCGCGCGCCCGCCCCGACGTTGACGAGGAGACCTTCTGTGGCCACGACATTGACGGACTCGGGCCCGGCGCCCGGCGAGGAAGGGGCGGAGACGTCGCCTACGCGCCGCAAGGCGGGGCCGAGGCGCCGACGCCAGCTCGGCTGGATCGTTCCGTTGCTCATCGTGATGCTCGGGTTCGTGGTGTATTCCCTACCGCCGTACCTCACCTTGGACCCGGCGCAATCACGAGTAGATGTGTCCAATTCGCCATCATTTTTCTATCCCCTCCTCGTGGCGCACATCATCTTCGGCACGGTCGCCCTGCTGACGGGGTGCTTCCAGGTGTGGCCGTGGTTCCGGCGCACTCACCCCAAGGCCCATCGCCTGACGGGGCGGGCGTACTTCTTCTGCGGCGTGTTCCCGGCGGGGATCACCGTGCTCGGGGTCGCCCCGTTCGGCCACACGGGGTTCGGCGGGAACACCGGCAACACCATGCTCGGGCTGGTGTGGCTGGTCACCGGTTTCGCCGGCTGGCGGATGGCCCGGCAGCGGCGCTTCCCCGAGCACCGCAGGTGGATGATCCGCAGCTTCGCGCTGACCACGTCCATCGTGGCCAGCCGGCTGTGGGCCGGGGTGCTGCTCGCCGTCCAGCTCCCCCGGCTCGACAGCGCGTACGGCGGCGACCAGCAGGCGATGATCGTGGAGATCGGCTCCGCCGGCGTATGGCTCAGCTGGGTCGTCAACCTGCTGCTCGCGGAATGGTGGCTGGAGTACACGGACCACACCGGCAAGCCCAAGTCCCGTGGCCGCTCGCGGGGACGCGCCACCGTGAGGGCCGGCTCCGGGGAGAGGCAGGCCGCCGGCTGAGGAGCGCATCTCAGCGGCCGGAGGGCTCGATCCGCACGGCGACACCGTCCAGGATGAGCTCCAGGCCGAGCGCGAAGTCCGCGTCGGCGGCCGCCTCCTCGGACGTGGTCGGCGGCGGGGCCTGGAACAGTGCGGAGAAGAGCTGGGCCGTCTCGGGAAACCGCTCAGGGTCCACGAGCCGCACCAGCGCCCGGGCATGGTCGCGCGCGGCGTCAGCCTGCCCCTGAGTTCTCGCCCTGCCCTCGGCGAGGTCGCTGTGCTGACGCACCGACTGGAGCACGTAGCCGCCGATCACCGACAGGACACCGACCCGGTGCGCCCAGTCGAGACCCGTGCGGGACATGATCGCCAGTGCCGCCTCCGTCCACGCGATCTGGTTCGGCCCCGAGGGCGGCCCGGAGATGGGCACGCGGGTCAGCCACGGCCGCCGCCGGTACACCGCGCGCTGCGCGAACGCCCACCTGCGCAGCCCTTCGCGCCAGTCGTCGGCGTCGAGGGCCGGCGGCATCCCCACGGCGTGGTCGGTCATCAGCGTGAGCAGCTCCTCCTTCGATCCGACGTGCCTGTAGAGCGACATCCCGGTGACACCGAGGCTCTTGGCGACCTTGGGAAGGGTCACGCCGCCGAGCCCGTCGCTGTCGGCGATCTCCACCGCCGCCGCGACGACCAGGTCGACGTCCAGGGTCGCGGGCCGCCCCAGACGCGACGACTCCGACGGCTCCGGGACCCGCCACAGCCGACGCAGTACTGCCGGAACGTTCTCGCTGGTCATGGCTCCCTCACTCGCCCTGGAAGATCGGGGGACTCATCATGGCAGAGCATCATTAGTATATGCGTGATAGTTTCTCTCATAAATTAAGTCGCGGAAGGACGGACATGAGCATTCACCTCACATCGCGGACATCGAGAGGGCCGGTGCGGCGCGCCGAACGCGCCCTCGCACCGGACCTGGCCCGGGGAGCGATGCTGCTGATCATCGCGCTGGCCAACGCCGCCGGCGTCGTCTTCGCCGGCGAGCCCGGTCTCGACCCCACGCCGGACGGCGTCGACGGCGGCCTGAACTTCTTACTCTTCGAGCTCGTCCACGCCCGCGGGTACCCGGTCTTCGCCATGATGTTCGGCTACGGCCTCGTCCAGCTCGCCCGCCGCCAGGACGCCTCCGGCGCCACGCCCGAGCGGGTCCGCTCGGTGCTGATGCGCCGCAACCTCTGGCTCGTCGTCTTCGGGTTCGCGCACGCGGCGTTGCTGTACTACGGCGACTTCCTCGGCGCGTACGGGATCGTCGGCGTCGTGATGACGCTGGTGCTGCTGCGCCGCGGCGACAAGTTCCACCGGATCGCGCTGGCGCTCTGGGCCCTGGCCGCGGTAGAGGTGCTGGCCCTCGGCGCCGTCGTGGCGGGCGGCATCCTCACGGGCTCGGGCGGGTCGGCCCCGCTGCCGGCGGGCCACGTCGACTCCCTCGCCGCGCCCGGATACCTGGAGTCCATGCTGGACCGCCTCGCCGAATGGCCGACGCACACCCTGACCGTCCTGCCCTTCATCCTCATCGCCTGGCTGGGCATGTGGGCCGCCCGCCGCCGCGTCCTCGAAGAGCCGGCCCACCACCGGAGCCTGCTCGCCTGGACCGCGGTCCTCGGCCTCGGCGTCGCCATCGCCGGCGGCCTGCCGGCCGCCCTGCTCAGTGCCGGATGGCTGCACGTCGACGAGTCGGCCGCCCGGCTGATGATGCTGCTGCACGGCGGCAGCGGCATGTTCGCCGGCCCGGGGTACGCGGCCGTCTTCGGCCTGATCGTCCTGCGGATCTCCCGGCCCGGCCCCGTCGTGGGCGCACTCGCGGCCCTGGGCCGGCGCTCCCTGTCGGGATACCTGTTCCAGTCCGTGGCCTGGCTGGTCCTCCTCGCGCCCTTCGCCCTCGACCTCGGCGGCCGTTTCGGCAGCCCCACGGTGACCGGGCTGGTCGTCGCGGTGGCCGTCTGGCTCGCGACCGTCCTGGTCGCCCGCCTGCTCGAAAGGCTCCGGTACGCCGGCCCGGCCGAGACCGTCCTGCGCCGCCTCACCTACGGGCCCCGGACGTAGCAACCGTGCGGGACGGTCGCCGGCTGAAAGTTTCATCGCGCGTTGCCCGGCCGCCGGCGGCGTGTTTCAATGCGCACACACGGGTGCTGCCGGGCGGGGCGGGTCGTGGACGGGTTCCTCTTTCGCTCGAACAAGGGACTCCTCCATGAGACCGATCCGGTCGGCGGCCCTGATGGCCGCGATGGCCGTGGCGCTGCTGACGAGCCTGCTGGTGGCGTCGTCGCCGCAGCAGGCGCAGGCCCACGGCGTCACGATGTTCCCCGGCGCGCGCACGTTCCTGTGCTGGCAGGACGGTCTGCGCGAGAACGGGCAGATCATCCCCTACAACCCGGCCTGCGCGGCGGCCGTCGCGCAGAGCGGCACGACCCCGCTCTACAACTGGTTCGCGGTGCTGCGCTCCGACGGCGCCGGCCGCACGTCGGGGTTCATCCCGGACGGCCAGATCTGCAGCGGCGGCCAGGGCGGACCGTACGACTTCACCGCCTACAACGCGGTCCGCTCCGACTGGCCCCTCACCCACCTGACCTCGGGCGCGACCATTCAGGTCCGGCACAGCAACTGGGCGGCGCACCCCGGCTCGTTCGTCTACTACATCACCAAGAACGGCTGGAACCCCAACGGTCCGCTCAAGTGGTCGGACCTGGAGTCGTTCGGCAGCGCGGCCAACCCGCCCCAGTCCGGCGGGACGGGCGGGCTCAACTACTACTACTGGAACGTCCAGCTCCCGTCCGGCAAGAGCGGGCGCCACATCCTGTTCATCCACTGGATCCGCGCCGACAGCCAGGAGAACTTCTACAGCTGCTCCGACGTGGTCTTCGACGGCGGCAAGGGCGAGGTCACCGGCGTCGGCCCGAACGGCCAGTCCACCCCGACGGTGACGCCCACCGTCACCCCCACCGTGACCCCGACCGCCTCCGGCGCCTGCACCGCCACATGGCGCACCATCGCCACGCCCGGCTGGGCGGGCCACTTCCAGGCCGAGGTCACCGTCCGCAACCCCGGCTCCACCCCGCTGAACGGCTGGACGGTCAAGTGGACGTACTCCGGCGGCCAGGGCTTCGAGGGCCAGCCGTGGAACGGCCTGCTGTCCTCGCAACCGCCCGACGTGACGGTCAAGAACACGACCCACAACGCGCAGATCGCGGCGAACTCCAGCACCTCGTTCGGGTTCAACGCGACCGGCAACGCCCCCGACCCGGCGCCCGCGCTGACGTGCACGAGCCCGTAGGCGACGGCCGTCCCGGGGAGGGCGGCATGATCCTGACCCGGCGGAAGGGGGTCGTGGCGGCGGTCGCCGCGGCCCTCGTCCTGCTCGCCGGGGTGAGCGTGGTGCTGGGCGTCCACCGGGCGGCACGGCACGACCTGGAGCGGAGCCTCGCGGACCAGGTGACCGCCCTGCTCGAGAAGGCGACACCGGCCGAGCACCACGAGCACGGCCACGACTTCGGCGAGGACGCCGGCCGGGTGGTGTGCGCGGTGGAGCCGTTCGGCTTCGACCCGCCGGACGCCCGCGAGGCGTCGCAGGTGCGGTGGGTCTACGCCCGGCACATGTGCGCGATCACGGGCTCGGGGACGAACTGGGCCATGTCGGTCCGCGCCTCCGGCCCGATCGCGGTACGGCTGGGCGGCGCGCCGTGGGTCAGGGTGCCCGAGCCGGGCCCGGGCTATCCGGACCGGGTCAGGGAGATCGTCCCGGAGCGCTATCACGAGGAGGCGTTCGAGGAGTTCGCGGACGAGGGGGTGATCGAGGCGGCTCGCGAACGGTTCGAGCGGCAGCAGGCGGCTCGCTGAGCGTGGGGCGCGCCACGGCATGAAGGACGCGGCCGGCGGAAAAGGGGGAGGTCTCACGGCCGGCCGCGTCCCTGCCATCCGGGCGGGATGGTGTCATGGAACGGTCACACGGTTCGGGGGCGGCCTCACCTCCTGGACTCGGGGGAGCACTCTATGGGAGCGCTCCCAAGCAGGATTGTGCGAGCCGGCGCCCGGATGTCAACGAAAGACGGCTCCGCGCGAGGATACTTCCGGTCCCACCTGGATCTCCGCGTGAAACTTTCACGACCCCGTGGGAGCAGCTTCCGGAGTCGGTCATGACGGGCGTGGCGCGCCCCTGCCCGGGTAGACGGCCGCGTAGTCGGAAAGGAGACCGCCATGACCGACAACCCGCGCCGGCCGGAGACGATGGAGGAGACGGACGTCGTCGACCTCCTCATCGCGCAGCACGCGATGATCAGGGACATGTTCGACGAGGTCGAGCAGGCGAGCCCGCAGGAGCGAGGGCCCGCCTTCACGCGCCTGGTGCGCCTGCTGGCCGTGCACGAGACGGCCGAGGAGGAGATCGTCCACCCGTACGTCCGCAAGGCCGTCGAGGGCGGGGAGGCCGTGGTCGACGACCGGCTGGCCGAGGAGCGCGAGGCCAAGGAACTGCTCCAGCAGCTGGAGGAGGCGGGGCCCAACGCCCCCGGCTTCCTGGAGAAGCTGGCGCTGCTGCGTACCGCCGTCACCGCGCACGCGCGCAGCGAGGAGCGGTACGAGTTCGCCAAGTTGCGCACCGCGACCGGGCCGGCCGAGCGCCGCGCGATGGCCGCCGGGCTCAAGGCCGCCGAGGCGATCGCCCCCACCCACCCGCATCCCGGCGTGGAGTCGGCCACCAAGAACCTTTTGGTCGGCACGCCCATCGCGATCATGGACCGCGTCCGCGACGTCATCCGCCAGGCGATGAGATGACCGGCGTGACGGACGCCCCTGGTACGCGGCTCGCGGGCACGAGCGGTCCGGCGCGCGGGGATCTGCTCGGCGCGGGCGGTCCCGGCACGAGGGCGGCCGCGGCTCCCGACCGGGGGACGAGGGCCCTGGTCCGGGCGCACGGCCTGTTCAACGTGGTGGGCGGGCTGTGGCCGCTGCTCCACATGCGCAGCTTCGAGCGGGTCTTCGGCCCCAAGACCGACCGCTGGCTGGTCCGTACGGTGGCCGGGCTGCTGGTCGGAGTGGGCTGGACACAGCTCCACGGCGCCTCGACCGTGGCGGGCGCCGAGCAGGCGCGGCGCGTCGGCCGGGCCACGGCCGCCACGCTGCTGGCCGTCGACCTGGTGTACGTGCCGCTGGGGCGCATCTCGCCCGCGTACCTGCTGGACGCGGCGGCGGAGACCTGCTGGCTGCTCGCCTGGCTGCGCCGCCCCCGCCCGGACCCGCGCCGCGCCTGACAGCCGCGTCGACTCGATCGACCACCTGATCGGTCGGTGCCGCCACCGCCGGGTCGGCTCCGGTGCGCGCCATAGCGGCCCAGCGCCTGGTCTCGGATCGTTGATGCATGCGGAGCAGATTGGTCGCGATGCCCAGCAGCCACGGCAACGCGCCGGCGGGACACCGGCTGGAGGTGAAGCGATCGCGCTGTTTGAACGCGGCCAGGAAGGTTTCGGACATCAGGTCGTCGGCGTCCCCTCGGCCGGGGGTAGGGCTGTCCCTACCCCCGGCTGACCTGCCGGCGGCATCGTCGCGCGCCGTCCGTCTCCGTAGCGTTCTCACCATGACGACCCTCCGGCGCCGCATCGCCACCGACACCCGCTACACGTTCATGGGCCTCCCGGCCACGCTCGCCTCCTTCGGCCTGGTGGTGACCGGTGTCGCGGCCGGGCTCGGCAGCGCGGTCGCCGTCGTCGGGCTTCCCGTGCTCGCCGCCACCGCCGTTCTCGCGCGCAACTTCGCGGAGAGCGAGCGGGAGTCGCTCGCCGATGTCCTGCGCCGGCCGGTCGGGCGGCCGGTGTACGCCCGGCCGCCGGCGGGTGCGGGCCGGTGGCGGCGGACGCTGAACCCGCTGGCGAGCCCCCAGGCATGGATGGACCTGCTGCACGCCGTCGTGGCGTTCCCGTTCGCCCTGGTCGCGTTCGTCATCACCACCGTCTGGTGGGCGGGCGCGGTCGCCGGGCTGACGTTCCCGCTGTACGGCTGGATCATCGCGGGGATCCCCGACGTGGACGGCGGGCTGCCGGCGTTCCTCGGCCTGGGCACCGGCGCGACGGCGTTCGTGATGTTCAACACGGCCGCGGGCGCGCTGTTCGCGCTGACGCTCGCGCCCGCCGTACGGGTGGCCGCGCTGCTCAGGGCGGTGCCCGCGCAGCTCCTGCTGACCCGCCCGGTCGTGGAGAGCCCGTACGACCTCCACGCGTACGGCGTCACGCACCCGGCGTACCGCGCCGCCGCGCAGCTCTGAGCCGTCGGCGCCCGTGGCGGAGAGCCACTCGGGACAAATCAGGACGGGACCCAATGAAAGGGGCCGGCCGCTGCGGATTCCCTCCCGGTCAGCGGCGGCCGGCCCCCTCCCCCCTCCACGTCAAAGCTTGCCGCTTGCCGCGTTGACCTGGAAGGATGCGTCGTTCCGAGGAACGGTTTTCCCCGGTGAAAGCTCCGTATAGGTGCCATAATCCCGGTGATGCGACCACCGGACGGGAGCCCGAGAGGGCCGCTGGGCGACTTCCTGAGCGCCCGGCGCTCCCTGATCACCGCGGCGGACGTGGGCCTGCCCGAGACCGGCTACCCGCGACGTGTGCCCGGTCTGCGCCGGGAAGAGGTGGCCCAGCTCGCCGGCATCAGCATCGACTACTACACGCGCCTTGAGCAGGGCCGGGTCCGCACCGCCTCCCGGCCGGTGCTGCACGCCATCGGCCGCGCCCTGATGCTCAACGACGACCAGCAGCGCCACCTCATCCAGCTCGCGCACCCCGACGAGGCCGAACGCCGCGGCGGCTCGACCCCTCGGGTGAGCCCGCAGGTGGAGCGCCTGCTGGCCAACCTCGCCGACACCCCCGCCCTGGTGCTGAGCCGCTACTTCGACGTCCTCGCCTGGAACCGGCTGGCCGCCGCGCTGCTCGGCGACCTGGCCGCGATGGAGCCCCGGCGCCGCAACTACGTGCGGATGACGTTCCTCGACCCGCACGTCCGCTCGATGCTCGTGGACTGGCGCGAGCGCGCGCAGGAGGCCGTGTCGGCGCTGAGGCTGGCGGCCGGCGTGGCGTGCGACGAGCCCCGGCTGCGGGAGCTGGTGAGCGAGCTGTCCGTACGCGACCAGGACTTCCGCACCTGGTGGGCCCAGCACCTGGTGACCATGCGCACCTCGGGGAGCAGCCGCCTCGACCACCCGGTGGCGGGCCGGTTCAGCGTCGACTGGCAGGTCCTCACCAGCGTGGACGAGGGCGACCAGATGATCGTGCTCATGAGCGCCCCGGCCGGCGGCCCCGACCAGGCCGCCATCCGGAAGCTGGACGCCTGGGCCGAGGCGCGCGGCCTCACCCACGGCGCCGCCGCGCCTCCGCTCGCCTGACCACAGCCCTCCGCCCCGCCGTTCGCCTGACCGGGCGCGCCTCGCCGGGCACCACACCGGACGCAGAGGCATCGGGGACCCCGTCTTGACCCGGGCAGGGGCGTAGCCGTTCACAGACGAGGGCAAATCCCCGGCATTCCACTCTTTTTCGAGGTGTTGCCATGGTTTCCGCGCGGCGGCTGATCAGCCGGATCGTCTACGGTTCCCGCTACGACCGTGTCTCCTGGGGCCAGCGCGTCTACGTGCGCCCCGGCGAGCGGCTGGCCCGCGAGGCGCAGTGGCGCTGGCGGCTGCGGCGCGCGCCCGTGATCCCGCTCGCGGACTACGCGGCCCGCACGCCGCTCGGCGCGATCGAGGAGTTCGTGAGCTGCCTGATGTGCGGGCAGTCGCGCCAGCAGCCGCTGTTCGAGCCGGCCAACGGCGACGGGTGGAGCTACCGGGTCGTCCGCTGCCCGTCGTGCGGCTTCCTGTACCGCAACCCCAACGTGCGGCCCGAGCACCTCGGCGACCTGTACGCCACCGGCTACAGCGGCTTCCTGACCGGCACGTACGCGGCCAACCGGCAGCGCCGCTACCGGCTGACGATGGACGCGTTCGCACCCGTGTTCAGCGACGGGCGGGACCGGCGGCTGCTCGACTTCGGCTGCGGCGCCGGGCTGTTCCTCGAACTGGCCGAGCAGCGGGGCTTCGAGGCGTACGGGGTGGACCTGTCGCCCGACTCCGTGGAGCAGGCCAACGCGCGGCTGACCCGGGCACGGGCCTACTTCGGGGCGCCGGAGGACGTGCCGGAGATCGCCGAGGGCGGCTTCGACGTGATCACGCTGTGGTCGGTGCTCGCCCACCTGCCGCGCCCACTGTCGGACTTCTCGCGGTTCAGGCAGTTGCTGGCGCCGGGCGGCGTGCTGCTCGTGCTGACCGTCAACGCCCGCTCGCTGCTGCTCAAGGCGTACGGCCCGAAGTGGAGCGGCTTCACCAAGAACCACCTGATGTTCTACTCGCCCGAGACGCTGCGCACGCTGCTGGGCCGTACCGGCTTCGCGGGGGTCTCCTACGCCCCGCACTACGGCGACGCGGTGGAGGCCGGCACGGACCGGCTGCCGGAGCCGCTGCGCCGGCGGCTGCGCCGCACGGTCGAGGCGACCGACGGCGGCAACATGATGCGCGCGCTGGCCTTCGCCGACGAGGAGGCGATCGCCCGCTGGGGCGGCGACCGGCGGATCCATCGGCTCCGCACGCGGTGCGACGCACGCCCCGTCCCGGCCGCTGATTGACCGTTTCGTACGAACAGATCTACATTCGGCCGCGTGAACCTGCCCGCCATGGGGAGCACGGCCGAGGAGTTGCTGGCCGAGGTCGCCCGCCTGAAGGAGCACGACCTGCCCGTACGCGGCGGCCAGGTCACCGCGTACGTCTACGACACCGGCCGCCCCGAGGTCCACGAGGCGGCGACCCGCGCGTACGTCGAGATGCTGGAGGTCAACTGCCTCGACCCGACCGCCTTCCCCAGCGTGGTGGAGATGGAGCGGCAGGTCGTGGGCGCGGTCGCGGACCTGCTCGGCGGCGGCCACGGCGTCTTCACCAGCGGCGGCACCGAGTCGATCATGCTGGCGGTGAAGGCGGCCCGCGACCTGGCCGGCCGGGAGCGGCCGGAGATGGTCGTGCCGGTCACCGCCCATCCGGCCTTCCACAAGGCGGCCCACTACCTGGGCGTGCGCGTGCGTCCGGTGCCGGTGGACCTGGGCACGTACCGGGCGCGGGCGGCCGACGTCGAGGCGGCGATCACGGCCGACACGGTGCTCGTCGTGGCCTCGGCCCCCTCCTATCCCCAGGGGGTCGTCGACCCGGTCGAGGAGATCGCCGCCGTGGCCGCCGCCGCGGGCGTCCCGTGCCACGTGGACGCGTGCGTGGGCGGGTGGCTGCTGCCGTGGCTGCGCGAGGCGGGGGCGCGCGTGCCGCCCTTCGACCTGTCGGTGCCGGGCGTGACGTCGCTCTCCTGCGACCTGCACAAGTTCGGCTACGCCCCCAAGGGCGCCTCGGTGGTGCTGTTCGCCGACCCGGCGATGCGTCGCAAGGCGTACTTCGCCTCGGCGGCCTGGCCCGGCTACACCGTCATCAACGCCACCGTGCAGAGCTCCCGCTCCGCCGGGCCGCTGGCCGGCGCCTGGGCCACGCTGCGCGCGCTCGGCCGCGAGGGCTACCTGGAGCTGGGCCGGGCCACGCTGGAGGCGGCGGCGGCGCTGCGCGAGGGCGTCGCCCGCGTCCCGGGGCTGCGCGTGCTCGGCGAGCCTGAGTCGTCACTCGTCTCCTTCACCGCCGCCGGCGGCCCGGTGGACAGCGCGGTGGACGTGTTCGTGCTGGCCGACGAGGCGCGGGCGCGCGGCTGGTTCCTGCAGCCCCAGCTCTCGTACGCGGGAATCCCGGCGAACCTGCACGTCACCGTGACCGGGGTGACGCGGGCCGGGGTGGAGGCGATGCTCAAGGTGATCGCCGAGTCGGCGGAGGCGGCCCGGTCGCGCGGCCCCGTCGCGCTGCCCGAGGGGCTGGTGGAGCTGGTCGCCGGGCTCGACCTGGAGGCGCTGGACGACCCGACGTTCGCCGAGCTGGCCGCCTCCGTGGGCGTGGACCTGCGGCCGGGGCGGGGTCAGCCGGAGATGGCCGTGGTGAACACCGTCCTCGACGCCCTCCCGGCGGCTCAACGGGAGGCCGTGCTGGTCAGGTTCCTCTCGGTTCTCTACGGCTGACCCCGGCCCGGCCGCGGGCCCGCGGATCAGGCGCGGATCAGGTGCGGCGCCAGCGCGACTCGCCGAAGCAGTAGCCGGCGAACAGCAGCAGCCCGAGGGCCACCACCACGAGCAGCCACGGCCCGACCGGGGTGTCGGCGAAGGCCCGCAGGGTGGCGTCGATGCCGCCCGCCTTGTCCGGGTCGTAGGTGATCGCCGCCTGCACCACGAAGACGCCCGCGAGGGCGGCGATGGCGCCGCGCGCCAGGTAGCCGGCGGTGCCGAGGCGGTCCATGACCTTGCGCGCCCTCGGCGACATGCGGCCCTGGTCCAGCTCCTCGCGGAACTTCTTCTTCCACCCCTGGTAGATCCAGTAGACGCCGAGCCCGATGAGGCCGAGCCCGATCAGGCCGACGATGAACTGACCGCCCGGCAGGTCGAGCAGCTTGGCGGTCACGTCCTGCGACTTCTTGTCGTCCGAGCCGGACTTCCCGGACAGCAGCAGGGTCAGCAGGGAGCCGACGATCAGCGTGTACACGGTGGCGCGGAAGGCCGCCTCGACGCGGTCCTTGGTGATCCGCAGCCCGCCGAACAGGGCCTCGGACGCCTGCCAGACGGCGAGCGCGGCGAAGCCGACGACCATCACCCACAGCAGCACGGAGCCGAACGGCAGGCTCGCGATCTCGGTCATCGCGCCGCCCTTGTCGGCCTGCTTGTCCCCGCTGCCGAGGGCGATCTGCACCGCCAGCACCCCGATGAGCGCGTACAACACACCCCGGCAGGCCAGGCCCACCCTGGCCAGCCGGTCGAGCATCGGATGGTCGGCCGCCCGCCGCGCCATCGTGCGGGCCTGCCGCCCGGCGTTCTCCACAGTCGTCACCGGAACCTCCTCAAATCGCCCGAAGACGACCTTCCAGGTGCCCGAGAACGCGGCGTCCAAGCCTCTGTGGGGTGTGTACGCAGGTCAGCGCGGGGTCAGGACAGCGCCCCAGGCCGCCACGTCCTCGCTTCTGCCGATGGCGGCGAGCTGGGTGGTCCGGCTGCCGTCCACGCTGACGAGCACGAGCCTGTAGTCCGAGTCGTCGTCGCACTCCTGGGCGCAGCCCAGCGCGACCACGCTGTGGTCGTCGGCCCAGGCGAGAAGCTTGATCACCTTCTGGCGGCCGGCGACCGAACCCGACCGCGCGTCGCTGATCTCCGTGGACCGCGCGAGCTGCCGGGGACCGATGACCAGCCTCCCGCTGGGGGACAGGGCGTTCGCGCCGGTGTCCGGGATGTACCGGTCGGCGGGCGGGTCATGACGCTTGCCGTCCACGGTGTAGAAGAGGCGGTCCGGGTTGACGATGGAGGTGCGGCCCCAGATCAGTGAGCCGTCCAGACTCCAGCCGAGGTCCTGGCGGCGGTTGCCGTTGCCGGGGCCGCTGCCCGCCGGGGCGTCCAAGGTGTCGGGCAGCGCGGGCAGCGCGTGGTACTCCTTCTCGCCGGTGGTCACGTCGATGACGTAGTAGCCCGTCCGGGTGCCGTTCGTGTTCGGGTCGTCCATGATCGTGTGGTCGACAGGCTGCTCGTCGGGATAGCCGGAGTACGTAGTGACGAGGAGCTTGGTGCCGTCCGGCGACCAGACGACCGAGCCGGCGTCGTGGTCCAGGCCGATGACCGACCGGACCTCGCGGGTCGCCATGTCCAGGATCACGATCTGCCTGCCCAGCAGGTCGCCCTGGATCGCGGCGGCCGTCCGGAGCCCCGGGGCAACGTCCACCCAGGCCCAGTCGGTCTTCTCGTAGCCGTCGTTCCTTGTGTCGTACAGCCACCATGTCCGCCGGTAGCGCTCCAGCTTCTCGGACAGCTTCTCCGTGGTGGTGGTCCAGTAGGCGGAGACCGCGACGTTCCCGGCCGCGATGAGCGTGCGCGGCGGCCGGTTCTGGGTGTCCGTGCGGATGTCCGTCGGCGCGGGCGACGGCCGCTCCGGGAGCGTCAGGCCCGTCGCGGGCCGTACGGTGGCCCCGCGGTCCTCCACACCCGCCCCCGGGACGACCAGGGCGACCGTCACCCCCGCGGCCAGCGCGAGCGCGCCCGCGACCAGCGCCCACGACCGGCCGCGCCCCCGCGGCGCCCGCGTCGGGCGCCGGACGCCGAGCGCCCGGTCGGCCAGGTCGTGCGGCACCCGAACCTCGCCGGCCCACTCCTCCAGGGTGTCGCGCAGCAGTCGGGTCATCGGGCGGCCTCCAGTTCCTCGGCGAGTTCGGGAGCGATCTCGCGCAGCCGGGCGAGGGATCGGTGGGTGGTGCTGCGCACTGTTCCGACGGAGCAGCCGAGCTCCCGGGCGACCTGGTGGTCGGGCAGGTCCTCGAAGTACCGGAGCACGATCATGGTGCGCTGCCGAGGAGTGAGCCGGGCCAGCGCGGCGCGCAGCACCATGCGCAGCTCGCTCTGGTGGGTGCGGTCCGCGCCGGGCAGCTCCGGCGGCGCGGCCTGGACGACCTCGCCGCGCCGGACCGCCGTGCGCCACCAGCTGATGTGCTGGCGGTACATGATCTGCCTGGCGTACGCCTCGGGCGCGTCGACGCGCCCCCACCGGGACGCCAGCTTCGCCAGCGCGCTCTGCACCAGGTCCTCGGCCGCGTGCTGGTCACCGCTGGTGATCAGATAGCCGAGGCGCATCAGCGCGGGCGAGCGGGCGGAAACGAACTCGCGGAAACCTCGCTCGTCTGCGGGGTCCACGATCACCTCCAAGAGATGTGGATGTCATCCCATCAGACGCCGCGCCGCGCCTCCCGCTATGCGTCCGATCCCGGCCCATGCGAAAGGGCGGCCGCCTCACGGCGACCGCCCTCGGGACGGACGGGGTCAGCTCGCGGTGCGCAGGGCGACCCGGGACGCGCCCGTGGTAGCGGCCCGCTCCGGGATCGACCTCAGGTTGAAGGCGAACCGGGCGGTCGAGTCGGCGATCGCGTCGACGTTCACGTCGAGCGCGGTCGCGTTGATGTTGGCCGTGGTGTCGCACGCCTGGTGGTAGCAGGCGTCGTAGGGGGCCCCGGCCGTGCCGCCGAACACGGCGGCCTCCTGGGCCGTCTTGATGCCCTCGGCCCCGGTGAAGATGCCGCCGGACGGGATGCCGACCGTGATGAACGGCCCGTAGTCGGACCGGCCGTCGAAGTCGGTGCCCACGTGCCCCAGACCTCGGGCGTCGTAGAACGCCTCGAGCTGCTTCTCGATCTGGGCGGACCCGGGCGGGCCCGCCGGGGAGCCGGTGGCGTCGGAGTCGTCGCCGTCGTACAACTTGTAGGCGTAGTTGGGCGAGGCCACCATGTCGAAGTTCAGGTACAGCCGGATCCGGTCGCGCTGCGCGTCGGTCAGGCTCTCCACGTACTGGTCGGAGCCGAGCAGGCCGATCTCCTCCGCCGCCCAGAACCCGAAGCGGACCTTGTTGCGCACCGGGTAGTGCGCCATCCGCAGGGCGGTCTCCAGGATGGTGGCGGTGCCGGAGCCGTTGTCGTTGATGCCCGGCCCGGCCGTCACGCTGTCGAGGTGGGCGCCGACCATGACCACGTTCCGCGGGTCGCCGAGGCGCGTCTCGGCGATGACGTTGTGGTCGGTGCCGAGGTTGAGCGTGGCGTCCACCTTGAGGTGGACGGTCGCGCCGGGAGTGGAGGCCAGCTCGTTGCCGACCGCGAAGTCGGCGAAGACCATGGGCACCCCGGCCCGCCACTCGCCGATGTTCAGCGGGAACGCGTCGGTGCGGCCGGGCTGGCCCTCGTTGAACACGATGATGCCGGACGCCCCGGCGAACCCGGCGTTGCGGATCTTCGTGGCGAACGCGCACGTGCCCCGCTGGATCAGCGCGATCCGGCCGGCCACGAACCCATTGAAGTCGGACGCCTCGCAGCCGCTGGTGGAGGTGGGTGTGGGGGTCGGCGGCAGCGTCAGGTCCACGCCCTGGACCTGCGCGGTGACGTCGCCGGCGGGCGACGGCTCGAAGGTGTGGAAGTCCTCGTTCGGGGCGTACGTCTTCTGGCTCGGCGCGGTCAGCTCCAGCGTCGGCGGGCTGTTCTCGGTCCAGCTCTCGACGAAGTTGATGGGGTTGAGCGTGACCTTGTAGCCGGCCTTGCGCAGCTTGCCCGCCACGTAGTCGCGCGAGGCGGCGTAGCCGGGCGTGCCCGCGGCGCGGGTACCGCTGTTGGCGTCGGCGATGCCCTGGAGCGCGGCCAGGTGCTTCTGCACGTTCGCCCCCGTGACCTCCTTCATCAGCAGTCTGGCGAAGGAGTCGTCGAGCCCTCTGGCCTGCGCCGGGCTGGAGACGGCCAGGGGCAGGGCGAGGGCCGCGACGACAGCGGTGACCCCTTTGATGATGGATACGCGCATATGGCTCCTCCACAGCGAAAAAGGCGGCATGATCCCCCGATGCCGCCTTATTGGAAGGTAGCGCCGCTTGTGATGCGCGCCTAGAGCCCAATTGTCCGGCGGCTGTCACCGTGGACCTCGATGCCGCAAACAGGTGAATGACCGGATTTCGCGAAAGGGGAAAGCCGTAACCGGGCGCCGGGAGGCGCCTGCGGGACGTTCGCCGACATGAGCGCGCCCGTCGGGGGCAGGGACCCGATGTCCGCCGCCCGCCGGCCCGCGGCCGCGGGTGGAGCATCCGATCGCAGGAGGAGCCATGTCGCAGCCCGACGAGCGGCCGCTCGCCGACCGGCGGGAGAACCCCGAGGAGTTCGACGACGCGGACTTCGCCGAGGAGTTCGACCCGTCGCCCACGGACCCGGCCAACCAGCCGGAGCAGGACCCGCACCGCGAGGTCTACGGCGAGGCCGAAGGCTACGACCGGCCCACCGAGGCCTGAGCCGCGCCGGCCGCCGAGGTCCCATGGGCCTTCCCCTCGCTCCGCGAACACGCGCCGAATGAACGGGATCAACCGGCGAGATCATCAGAACGGGAAAAGCGCGGAAAGTCCACTCGCACACGCCGCCATGAGGACCTGCTGAATCACGCATGAATGTCGGCGAATCACGCGGGGAAAGGGCCGGTTCCGGCAGGGCCCCGCCGCCCGACCGGAACCGGCACGCCCGAACGGCGCTAGTGGCCGTGGTGCGCGGCGTGCTGGTGAGGCTTGGCCTCCACCCACACCCGGGTCGCGTCGGCGCGGTCGCGCAGCTCCGTCAGCAGCGCGGCGAGGCCGGCGTGGTCCATGTAGGCGCTCTCCCCGATGGCCGAGGCGTGCTTGGCCACCTGGTCGGACAGTGCGCGGATCTCGCTCAGGGAGTCGAGGACGTCACGGCTTTCCTGTGGGTTCAGATCGCACATGACTCGAACGTAAGGGCGCCGTCGCGGACCGTACATAAGCGCGATCGCGCCAAAGACCTTCCCCTGAGAAGCCGGTAGCGCCCCTGACGAGGGCATTGACAGGGAATTACCAGGAACGCCGGATAGCCTCCAACGGCATGACCTGGCAGCGAAAGCTCAACGACGCGCTCGGGAGGTACACCGGCGTCCGGTTCGAACGCGTCACCCCCACGCGTCCGGGCGACTCGCCCGGCGGACCCGCCGGCCCGGTGGAGAGCCCTCCTCGGCCGCCCGCCGACCCCGCGCACGACCGGCTGCTGAGCGCGCCCGTGTTCATCCTGTCCCCCGTACGGTCCGGCTCCACGCTGCTGCGCGCGATGCTCGACGCGCACCCCGAGCTGCACGCGCCGCACGAGCTGCACGTGCGGCGGCTGAGCGTCGGCTTCGGGACCTCGCTCGCGCGCAGGGCGATGGAGGAGCTCGGCCACAACCAGGCCGACCTGGAGCACCTGCTGTGGGACCGGGTGCTGCACCGGGAGCTCACCCGGAGCGGCAAGCGGTACGTCGTGGACAAGACCCCCGCCAACGCCTTCGCCTACCAGCGGATCGCCACCTGCTGGCCGGACGCCCGCTTCGTCTTCCTGCTGCGCCATCCCGCCTCCATCGCGGCGTCCTGGCACGAGGCGGGCGCGGGCAGGCGCACCCCGGAGGAGGCCGCGGCCGACGCGCTGCGCTACATGAAGGCGGTCCACCGGGCGCGCAAGGCGCTCGACGGCCTGACCGTCCGCTACGAGGAACTGACCGCCGACCCCGAGCGGGTGACCAGGGAGATCTGCGCGTTCCTGGACGTGCCCTGGGCGCCCGAGATGCTCGCGTACGGCACGCCCGGCGTGATCCGGAAGGGGCTCGGCGACTAGCAGGAGAAGATCCGCTCGGGCGCCGTCCAGCCGGGGCGTGACCTGCCGGCCCCCGAGGAGGTCCCCGGCCTGCTGAAACCCATGTGCCGCGATTCGGGCGGGCGGCGAGGCGGCACCCGGAGTGGCGGCTGCGGATCTTCGGCTCCGGGCCGAAGAAGGAGCGGCTCGCCGAGCTCATCGACGGCGAGGGCCTGACCGGCCGGGTCAGGCTGATGGGGCGGACCAGCCGCATGGACGAGGAACTGGCCGGCGCCTCGATCTACGCGCTGTCCTCCCGCTTCGAAGGGCTGCCGATGGTGATGATCGAGGCCATGGGGCACGCCCTGCCCGTCGCGGCCTTCGACTGCCCGACCGGGCCGGGCGACGTGGTCACGCCCGAGGTGGACGGGCTGCTCGTGCCGCCGCAGGACGTCGACGCGCTGGCCGCGGCGCTCGACCGGCTCATGGGCGACCGGGAGCTGCGGCTGCGGATCGGCGCGCGCGCCGCCCGCACGGCCCGCGGCTACGCGCCGGAGGCGGTCATGCCGATGTGGGAGGACCTGTTCATCGAGCTGCTGGCGGGCGAGCCGATCGACGACACCTACTGGACCCGCTGACCCGTCCCGTCCGGTTCGGCGGGTATCACGCGGTCGATGACGAAGCCGCTGGCGGGCAGGGCGGGCGCGCGCCACCGCGGGATGCTGAGGTCCTGCGGCGGGACGCCGTACGACATCCAGCGGGTGAGCGCGGTCACCGCGACCTTCATCAGGTCGACGGTGAGCCACTCGCCCGGGCACCGGTGGCCGCGGTAGTGGTCGCCGCCGCCCTGCGGCACGAGGTCGAAGGCGCCGCCGTCCCAGGTGGCGAACCGCTCGGGCCGGAACTCCTCCGGCCGCTCCCACACCCGGGGGTCGTGGTCGATGCCGTGCAGGTCGAGCAGGACGCGCCGGCCCTTCGGGAAGCGGTGGCCGTTCCACTCGAACGGCTCGGCCACCTTCGCGGCGACCATCGGGAAGAACGGGTAGAACCTCCGCACCTCCTGCACGAAGTGCTCCAGGTAGGCGTCGTCGCCGGACTGGATCCGCTCGCGGCAGTGGGGGTTCGCGTGCAGGGCGAGCGCGGCGAAGGCGACGAACCGGCCGACGGCCACGATCGGCCGCAGCACGTTCAGCACCTCCACGGCGGCGACGCGCGGGGTGAGCGGCGCGCCGTCCGCGTCGCGGTGCAGCGCGACGGCTTCCAGCGCGGTGCCCGCGAACCGCTCGGGCCGCTCACGCACCCGCTTCACCAGCTCGGCGACGCCCTTCTCGGCCTGGATCCGGGCCGTGCGGCCGCGCAGGTAGCGCGGGCCGACGGCGGCGGGCGCCTCGATCATCGCGAGGAGCCGCGCGGTCGCGTGCGGGATGCTCCGGCGGTCGAGCCGCACGCCCGTCCACGCGCACGCCACCTCGCACAGCAGCTCGCTGACCTCCTCGAACAGGTTGACGCTCGGCATCCGGCTCCAGCGGCCGATCCGCTCCCGCCACGCCGCCTCGGCCAGCTCGCGCATCCGCTCCCGCGCCTGCGGCGTCATGAGCGACATGAACATCGCTTTGCGGACGCCGTGCGCCTCGCCGTCCAGCGACTGCACCCCGCCCCGGCCGAACAGCGTCAGCAGCAGCCGGCGCGGCGCCGCCCCGTGGCGGACGAGCCGGCGCTCGCCGTAGAAGACTCTGGCCGCCTCAGGCCCGGTCATGCACGTGGTCGGCCGCAGGAGCAGCCGCGTGTCGAAGACGTCCGTGCCGAGCTCCCTGGCCCGCTCGGAGATGAAGGTGTACGGGCTGAGCCGGAAGGCGGGAGTGTTGTCCACCCCCAGGACGGGCGGCGCGGACATCTCGGCGCCGCCCCTGGGGCACCGCGTGGCTGCCGGCTCCCGCTCGCCCTGGCGTGAAGGCGATTCCAGAGTGGTCATGGCCTGGCCTCTTTCCCAGGCCAGGCCACGGAAACCTCTCCGGTCACTCCCGCCCGGGTGGCCGAGCGGTAGACGATCGCCTGGCCCTTTGCGTCCCAGCTGATCGGTGACCTCGCCCTCGCACGCAGGCTCGGAGGCGACCGGCTTCCCGCGCTTCGCGCCGAGTTCGACGGGGTCACACCTGTACTCCGCCGAATCCGCGATCCGTCTTCACGCCTGATCTTTTGGGAACAATGGGAGTATTGGGGGTTTTGGAGTGAACCCGACGGGAGCAGCGAGGCTTGACAAGTAAACTTCGTGCGTCCTCGAAAGAGAAACGGTGACGCGAGCACATGACGGCAACGCTGATCGACCCCGGCGTCGAGGCCGCGCGGCTGGAAGCCCTACGCCGGTACGACGTCCTCGACACCCCGCCCGAGGGGGCGTTCGACCGGGTCGTCGCGCTCGCGGCCCGCGCCTTCGGCGCACCGATCGCGTCCGTGACGTTCGTCGAGGAGGACCGCGTCTGGGTCAAGGCCCACACGGGGCTGGCGAAGGTCCACGAAGACCTCGGTCGTGACCCCGGCCTGTGCGCGTCCGCGATCCTCGAGTCGGGGCCGTACGTGGTGGCCGACACGCTCGCCCACCCGCAGGCGTGCGACCACCCGCTGGTCCGGGGCGAGCCCGGCGTGCGGTTCTACGCCGCCGCGCCGATCGTCACGGCCGACGGCCACTGCCTGGGCACCGTCAACGTCATGGACGTCGAGCCGCGCGAGGTGGCCGAGGCCGGGCTGCACACCCTGACCGACCTGGCCGCCCTGGTGGCCGGTCAACTGGAGACGCGGCTGTCCGCCCGCGCCGCCGTCACGCTCGAACGCCGGCTGCGCCAGCAGGCCGAGGCCGAACGTGGCCGGCTGGAGCTGCTCACCTCCACGCTGCGCAAGGTGCTGCTCCCCCCGTCCCCGCCGAAGGTCCCGGGGCTGGACATCTCCACGCACTACCACGTGGCCTCCGCCGACCAGGTGGGCGGCGACTTCTTCGACGTGTTCCGTCTCGACGAGGAGCACTGGGCGTTCTTCCTCGGCGACGTGTGCGGCAAGGGCGCCGACGCGGCCGTCGTGACCGCCCTGGCCCGGCACACCCTGCGCGCCGCCGCCGTCTACGCGGTCGACCCGAAGGCCGTGCTGGCCAACCTCAACATGGTGCTCATGGACGAGTTCCTGGGCGCCGACCCGTGCTACTGCACGGTCCTGTACGGAGTGCTCACGCCGTCCGACGAGGGCGTGCACGTCAGCGTCGCGGGGGGCGGGCATCCCCCGGCGCTGGTCGTCCGCGCCGGGGGCGACGTCGAGGCCCTCCGCACCGACGGCGGCATGCTCGTCGGCCTGCTGCAGGAGGCACGCTTCGCCGTCGCCGAGACGACGCTGCGCCCCGGCGACGGCATGCTGCTCTACACCGACGGCCTCACCGAAGCCCGCACGCCCGCCGGCCACATGTACGGTGAGGACCGCCTGCGAAACCTGGCCGCCACACTGGCCGGACAACCCGCCCAGGCGGTGGTGACGCGGTTGGAGGAGACTCTGTCCGCGTTCGGGCCCGGATTGACCGACGACACGGCCATCCTGTCCATGACCGTTCCTCCGATCGTGAAAAGGCACTCACGGTGACCACACCAGTTCACCTGAAGCAGATCTCGGCCGACCCGGCCACGGGCGCGTGCGTCCTGGCCCTGGCCGGCGAGCTCGACTACATCACCGCGGCCCAGCTACGGGCCGACATGGAGAGCACCCTCCAGCCCGAGCACCGTCACCTCGTGCTGGACCTCAGCGGGCTGGAGTTCTGCGACTCCACCGGCATCCGTCTCTTCCTGGTCTTCCGCAAGCTCATCCTGGAACGCGGCGGGTCGATCGCGCTGGCCGGGCTGACCAGCCGGCTCGAACGTGTCTTCCACATGACCGGGCTGTCCCAGGCGTTCGACCTCTATCCCGACGCCGATCAGGCCCGAGCGGCCATCACGGCCTGACCCCCGGCCCGGCCGGAGCGACCAGGGGACGGCACGGAGAATTCGCGGGCGCCCGCAGGCGCGCCGCGATATTCGTGATGCGAATGCCGGGTCTCCGGGCCGTTCGCCGGAGGGCCGAAAGGATATCGTTCGCTCATGGCGACCTGCGCCGTACGACCCCACGGCCGGCTGGAGCCCTGATGTCCCGATTGACGTTCGCCTGCCGGCACCTGCCCGGAGCCACCGTGATAGCCGTGGGCGGCGAGATCGACTCGGCCGACGCCGCCCGGCTGGAGTCGTTCGTCGCCGAGTCACGCCGCCGGCCCGGCGAGCATCTCGTGTTCGACCTGACCGAGGTGCGGTTCATGGACAGCGCGGGGCTGCGCACCCTGCTCAACGCCTACCTGTACGCGGAGGCGCATGGCGGGAGCGTGCGGCTGGCGGCGCTGCAGCCCATGCCGGCCCGCCTGGTCGAGATCACCCGCGTCGACGAGCACATGCCGGTCCACGCGACGGTTCAGGAGGCGCTCACCGCCGTCCTCAGCTCACCCGAACCCCCGCGCCGCCCGGCCAGCGGCAAGAACACCGGCGTCGCCTGACCCTCCACCAGCTCAGCGCAGGCCGGGACTGACGCCCTCGAGGCCGAGCCGACTGTCCGCCGCCTGACGCCGAACCGCCCGGCGCGCCACTGCGCGCCGGGCGGAGACCCTTCTCAGGAGGCCGTCTCACGAGACTCGCCTCAAGAGGCTCCTCTCAGACGGTGACGGGGGGCTTCGCCACCGCCGCGTCGTCCCCGGAAACGGGCTGGGCGGCGGGGGCGGGCCGGCGCAGGACCAGGAGCCCCACGGCGAACGCCGCGACCAGCAACCCGGCCGAGATGCCGAACGCCAGCCGGTACCCGCCGGTCAGCGCGACCGCCTCGCCCGCCCCGGCGGCCAGCAGTTCACCCGTGCGCGAGGCGGCCAGCGTGGACAGCACCGCCACGCCGATGGCCATGCCGACCTGCTGGGTGGTGTTGAACAGCCCGGAGGCCAGCCCGGCGTCGCTCTCCCGCGCGCCGGACATGCCCAGCGTGGCCAGCGCCGGGAGCACCAGCCCGCCGCCCGAGATCAGCACCATCACCGGCAACAGGTGGGTGACGTAGCCCGCGTCCACCGAGATCCGGGTGAGCAGGAGCATCGCGCCGATCAGCAGCACCAGACCGGCCAGCAGGACGGCGCGGGCGCCGAAGCGGGCGCTGAGGCGGGCCGAGACGAACAGGGAGATCCCACCGATGCCGACCGCGGCCGGCAGCATGGCGAGGCCGGTGTCCAGCGCCCCGTAGCCGAGGACCCGCTGCATGTAGAGCGCGACGAGCACCTGGAAGGCGAACATCCCCGACAGGGCCAGCATCTGGGCGAGGTTGGCGCCGGTCACGTTGCGCGAGCGCAGGATCCGCAGCGGCATGAGCGGGGCCTTGGCCGTGGCCTGCCGGACGACGAAGGCGGCCAGCAGGGCCAGCGACACCGCGCCGAGGCCCACCGTGTGGGCGGCGAGCCAGCCGTACTCCTCGACCTTGACGACCGTGTAGATGCCCAGCATCAGGCCGCCGGTCACCAGCACGGCCCCGGCGACGTCGGCGCCGGCGGCCAGGCCGGCCCCGCGGTCGGCGGGCAGCACCAGCAGCGCCAGCGCGACGGTGATCACTCCGATCGGCACGTTGATGAGGAAGATCCACGGCCAGCTCAGCCCGTCGGTGAGCACACCGCCCAGGACCTGGCCGATCGAGGCGCCGGCCGCCCCGGTGAAGCTGAAGATCGCGATCGCCTTGGCCCGCTGGACGGGGTCGCCGAACAGCGTCACCAGGATGCCCAGGACCACGGCGGAAGCCAGGGCGCTCCCGACGCCCTGCAGGAACCGGGCGGCGATCAGCAGCCCGGGGCCGGTGGCCGCGCCGGCCAGCAAGGAGGCTGCCGTGAAGATCACATTCCCGGCCAGGAACATCGTCCGGCGCCCGATCAGGTCGCCCAGCCTGCCCGCCAGGAGGAGCAGGCCGCCGAAGGGGATCAGGTAGGCGTTGACGATCCAGCTCAGCCCGGCGGGCGAGAAGCCCAGGTCCTGCTGGATGGCCGGCATCGCCACCGTCACGATGCTGCCGTCGAGGACTGTCATCAGTCCGGTGGCGGACAGCACACCCAGCGCGGTCCAGCGTGAATGACGCACGTACGACATGGTCTCTCCCGTCTCAGGTCGACAAGAAAGACCGTAGCAGATAGTTCCGTAATAGACGATCCTCTTCGGACCTACTTCGCCCGCTCCCGCGCCCGGCGGGCCGGCTGGGACCCCTCCGCGGGCTCGGCGAGATGCCCGCTCACCAGGCGGTTCAGGGCGCGGACCATGACCTCGCGCTCGTCCTTCGGCAGCGCGCCCAGCGCCGCCCGGTGCACGCCGTCCACGATCTCCTGGCTGCGCCGGGCGACGGCCGCACCCGCCTCCGTGACCGCGATGATCCGCGCCCGCCGGTCGGTGCTGGACGGGCGGCGCTCGGCGTACCCCGCCTTCTCCAGCGCGTCCACGGTCACCACCATCGTCGTCTTGTCCATGTCGCCCAGCTCGGCGAGCTGGATCTGGGTGCGCTCCTCCTCCAGCGCGTGGACCAGCACACAGTGCATGCGCGCCGTCAGCCCGATCTCGGCCAGCGCCGCCGCCATCCGGGTGCGCAGCACGTGGCCGGTGTGGTCGAGCAGGAAGGACAGGTCGGTCTCGGTGCGCGTGGGCGCCATCGCGGTCATGCCGTCAGCCTACCCAAGTCGTCCAGCTGTGGATTATCCGCTAACGGACGATCCGAGCCGGCGCACCTCGGCTCCAGCGGCCGGCGACCCAGGCGAGGGGCGGAACCTAGGGGCGGCCGCCGACCCCCGTGGTGGTCTCCTTGAGCCGCCCGGCCGGGCCCTCGTCGGGCGCGAGCGGGGCGGTGTCCGCCCCGGCGCCCTCGTGCAGCCCCTCGACGACCGCCTCGACCGCCTCCTGCGAGGAATGCGCGGGCGTCCAGCCGAGCACCTCCCGCGCCCGCGTCACGTCCATGAGCGGGACCTGAAGCAGCATCTCGAGCAGCCCCGGCGCGGCCGGCATCAGCCGCAGGTGCCACCCTGCCGCCATCGCGGTCCTGGCCAGGAACGGCGGGACGGGCACCGTGCGGGCGCCCAGCAGCCGGGCCAGGCCCGCGGCGTCCATCGGCGGCTCGGCGGCCAGGTTGAACGCCCCGCTGACCTGCCGGACCACCGCCAGCCGGTACGCCTCGGCCGCGTCCTCGGCATGCAGACACTGGAACCGCAGCCCCGGCATGTCCGGCACGAACGGGATCAGCCCCGGCCGCACCAGCCGGCGCGGCACGAACGGCCCGCCGAACAGGCGGCGCTGCTCCGTGGCGGCCTCCCGCTTGAAGATGAAGCCCGGCCGCATCCGCACCACGCGGATGTCGGGGTGGTCGTTCTCGAAGACGTCCAGGACCCGCTCGACGTACGCCTTCTCCCTCCCGTACGCGGCGCCCGGCCAGCCGTGCGTGGGCCAGCTCTCGTCCACCGGCCGGTCCTTGGGGCCCGGCGAGTACGCGCCCACCGAGGAGGCGTACACCAGGGCGGGCACCCCCGCCTCGGCCACGGCCCGGAAGACCCGCATGGCGCCCAGCACGTTGGCCCGCCAGGTCACGGTGGCGTCCCGGGTCGGCTGGAACAGCCATTCCAGGTGGACGACCGCATCGGCGCCCTCGAAGACGGGCGTCAGGTCGTCGGTCACCACGTCGCCCCTGCGCCACTCGACCTTCTCCGGCTGCCACCCGGGCATCCGGCGGGCCACGCCCACGACCGACCGCACCCGGTCGTCCGTTCGCAGGGCCTCCACCACGCTCGTGCCGACGTTGCCCGTCGCGCCGACCACCACCACTTTCATACCGGCCCGGCTGCCCCCGGACGGGGGACCGAAACCCTAGGGCCGCAGCAGCACCTTGATGGCGCCGTCGCGCTTCTTCTGGAAGATCTCGTAGCCGCGCGGCGCCTCGTCCAGCGGCAGCCGGTGGGTGGCGAGGTCCATCACGGCCAGCGGGTCGGCGTCGTCGGTGACCAGCGGCATGAGGTCGTCGATCCAGCGTCTGACGTGCGCCTGCCCCATGCGCAGCGTGACGCCCTTGTCGAACAGGCGCAACATGGGCAGCGGGTCCGTCATGCCGCCGTAGACGCCAATGACGGAGATCACGCCACAGCGCCGCACGGTGTCGATGGCCTGGTTGAGCGCGGCCAGCCGGTCGACGCCCGCCTGCGTCATGAGCGGCGCGGCCACCGCGTCCGGCAGGAAGCCGGTGATCGTCTGGGCCAGCTTGGCGCCGGGCGAGCCGTGCGCCTCCATGCCGACGGCGTCGATGACGGAGTCGGTGCCGCGCCCGCCGGTCAGCCCGCGCACCGCGTCCGGCACGTCGTCCGCCGCGCGCGAGTCGACCACCTCGATCCCGTGGCGGCGCGCCATCTCCAGCCGCTCCGGCACGCCGTCCACCGCGATCACCCGGTAGCCGCGGTGACGGGCGATGCGGGCGCACATCTGGCCGATCGGGCCGAGCCCGAAAACCGTGACGCTGCCCCCGTCGGGCACCTCCGCGTACTCCACGGCCTGCCAGGAGGTGGGCAGGACGTCCGACAGGTAGACGAAGCGCTCGTCGGCCGGGCCGTCCGGCACCTTGATCGGGCCGAAGTGGGCCTGCGGCACCCGGAGGTACTCGGCCTGCCCGCCGGGCACCTGGCCGTACAGCTTCGTGTAGCCGAACAGGGCGGCGCCCATGCCGTGCTCGCGCACCTGGGTGGTCTCGCACTGGGCGTACAGCTGCATGCCGCACATGTGGCAGTGGCCGCAGGAGATGTTGAACGGCACGACCACCCGGTCGCCCGGCCTGATGTGCTCGACGTCGGCGCCGACCTCCTCCACGACGCCCATCGGCTCGTGGCCGAGGACGTCGCCCTGGCTCATGAACGGCCCGAGGACCTCGTACAGGTGGAGGTCGGATCCACAGATCGCGGTGGTGGTGATCTTGATGATCGCGTCGGTCGGCTCCTTGATCGCCGGGTCGGCGACCTCCTCGACCCGCACGTCCCGCTTGCCGTGCCAGGTGACGGCCTTCATGGCTGCTCCTCCCGCCGGAGTGGCGCGCTCGTGACCTCGCCGCCACCGGACCCGGCGTCCCATACCCTCACGTCCACCGCCAAACGACCCTCACATCCCCCGTCGAACGGCTCCGGCCGGACGCGGCCCGTGCCCCGGCCGGAAGCCGCCGTACGGCGACCCTGGGGGCGGACGCCCCAAGATCCATCAGATGTCCCAGGATCGGGCGATCCGAGATCGGACGACCCCGGATCGGACGACCCGGGATCAGGAGCCGTCCGCCTCGCGCAGCCGGGCCAGGTGGTTCTTCAGGGACGGCAGCGTGGACTTGGCCAGCGAGACGATCTCGGGAGCGGACCCCTTCTTGATCTCCTGCTTGGTCGAGCTGATCGCCCGCTTGTGCGACTGGGCCATCTCCTTGATGAAACGCCGGTCGAACCGGGCGTGCGCGGCCTTCTCCAGGGCGGCGGCCTCCTTCTGCTGGGCGGCCGACAGGCCGGTGGGCAGGCGGACGCCGTGCCGCTCGGCCGCGCGCACGAGCTGCTCGTCCAGCGTGCCGTGGTCCTTGACGAGCGTGTCGCCGAGCGCCTTGACCTCCTGTGAGCCCTTGTCCTGGGCCAGCCTGGCGGCCTGGACCTCGGCCAGGCCGCCCAGGTGGAGCTGCCGCATCCAGGCCCGGTCCTGGCCGGAGGCCTGCGCGGCCGGGGCGGACGCGGACGACGACGCCTCGCTGGAGGCGGAGGAATCGGTGACGCCGCCACCGCAACCGGCGGTTGCGGTGGCGGCCACGGCGACGAGGAGCAGGCTCAGACGGGAGCGGCGCATGGACATGGAATCCCCACTTGTTTGGAAACGCACTGCGAGTAATTACAAGTAGACACCTTTCGGATGCGCTGCGTAGTCATGCGCGTCAGCGTGTCGCCGGGTCCTCCCAGCTCAGAGCCCCCGGACCGGCACTCCGCCCCGGCGCCGCCCACCTGGAGCCACAGAAGAGACTTTACACACTCCGTGTTCGATGAATAACTACATGTAGTGTGGCCTTGGCGGAAGGGGCCTTCAGTCATGACAGTCGGCTTCACTCACAACCTTGTCGGAGCTCGCGTTGACCAGCGCTTGACCGGCTTCCTCGAAGCGTGGCGGGCGCCGGTGTCCGACCCCGACGTGGTCGCGGCGTACGAGCTGCTGACCGACTTCATCCTGAGTGGCGGCAAGCGGGTGCGCCCGCAGCTGTGCTACTGGGGCTGGCGCGGGGCGGGCGGCGACGACTGCGACGAGATCATCAGCGCGGCGGCGGCGCTGGAGCTGTGCCACGCCGGCCTGCTCATCCACGACGACATCATGGACGGCAGCGAGCTGCGCCGGGGCCACGCGACCGTCCACCGGCGCCTGTCCCAGCTGCACGCGGGGCCCGGCGCCGAGACCTTCGGCCAGGCCGGCGGCATCCTGCTCGGCACTCTCAGCCTGGCCTGGGCCGACGCGCTGCTGTCGTCCTGCGGGGTGGAGCCCGGCCGGCTGCGCGTGGCCCACCATTTGTTCGACGCCATGCGCAGCGAGGTCATCAGCGGCCAGTACCTCGACATCCTCGCCCAGCTGCGCGCCGGCGCCTCCGTGCCCGAGTCCCTCACCGTGATCCGCTACAAGACGGCCAAGTACACCGTGGAGCGCCCCATGCAGATCGGCGGCGCGCTCGCCGGCGCGCCGCCGGAGCTGCTGGAGTCCTACTCCCGCTTCGGCCTGCCGCTGGGCGAGGCGTTCCAGCTCCGCGACGACGTCCTCGGCACGTTCGGCTCGTCCTCCGAGACGGGCAAGTCGGCGCTCGACGACCTGCGCGACGGCAAGCACACCGTGCTGTTCGCCCACGCCGTGCAGCGCGCCACGTCCGCGCAGCGCTCCTACCTGCGCACCTGGCACGGCCATCCCGACCTGACCGAGGAGCAGGCCGACGAGCTGCGCCAGATCATCGTCGCCACCGGCGCGCTCGCCGAGGTGGAGGACATGATCGCCGAGCGGGTGCGCGAGGCGACCGCCGAGCTGCGGGCCGCCCCCATGACCGCCGAGGCGCGCGAGGCGCTGGCCGTGCTGGCCGAGCGGCTCGCCCACCGCGACCGGTAGGCGCCCGGCGGCCACCGGGGCCGCCCGCCCCGGATCTGGAACGTTCCATCCCCCCTGCGCCGGGTCACCGGCGTCGTCCCCCATGAAGATTGGTGGTGCAGTATGACCGAATCACCCGAGTTGACCGCTTCCAACGGGCCCAGCCAGCAGCTCAGCCTCAGCACCGAGGCCG
This sequence comes from Nonomuraea sp. NPDC050691, assembly GCF_040654455.1. Lineage (NCBI taxonomy): Bacteria > Bacillati > Actinomycetota > Actinomycetes > Streptosporangiales > Streptosporangiaceae > Nonomuraea > Nonomuraea sp. NPDC050691. The sequence goes on along the minus strand of NZ_JBFAIA010000005.1, from coordinate 111,911 downwards.
CCCGCAATCTGGCGACGACCACCAAGACCGTCCCCCAGATGCAGGAGATCACCTCCCGCTGGCTGCTGAAGCTGCTGCCCTGGGTGCAGACCTCCGGAGGCGTCTTCCGGGTGAACCGCCGGCTCACCTACACCCTCGGCGACGGCCGCATCACCTTCACCACGACGGGCGCCGACGTGCGGGTCATCCCGGCGGAGCTCACCGAGCTGGCCCCGCTGCGCGGCTTCTGCGAGATGGAGGTGCTGGAGGCGCTGGCCGCCCGGTTCATCCAGCGCGAGTACGAGGCGGGCCAGGCGATCGTCACCGAGGGCAGCCCCGTCGACCAGCTCGTGCTGATCGCCCACGGCCGGGTCGCCAAGAGCGGCCACGGCGCCTACGGCGACGAGCAGGCCCTCGGCGTGCTGGCCGACGGCGACCACCTCGGCGAGCAGCTCCTGACCGAGCCGGGCCGCTTCCCCTTCACCGCCAAGGCCGCCACCTCCTGCACCGTCCTCGTGCTCTCCCAGCACGACTTCCAGCAGATCTACGACCAGTCGCCCGAGCTGCGCGACCATCTGGCCGGCATCCGCGACGTCGAGAGCCGCGCCCGCAACGACTACGGCGAGGCCGCGATCGACATGTCCTCGGGCCACACCGGCGAGCCGACGCTGCCCGGCACGTTCGTCGACTACGACCTCGCGCCGCGTGAGTACGAGCTGAGCGTCGCCCAGACCATCCTGCGCGTCCACACCCGGGTCTCCGACCTGTACAACCAGCCGATGAGCCAGCTCGACCAGCAGCTCCGGCTCACCATCGAGGCGCTGCGCGAGCGCCAGGAGCACGAGCTGGTCAACAGCCGCGACTTCGGCCTGCTGCACAACGCCGACTTCTCCCAGCGCATCCGCACCCGCAGCGGCCCTCCCACCCCCGACGACCTCGACGAGCTGCTCGCCAAGGTGTGGAAGGAGCCGGCCTTCTTCCTCGCCCATCCGCAGGCCATCGCCGCCATCGGCAGAGAATGCTCCAAGCGGGGCCTCTACCCGCAGGCGAGCGAGGTCGGCGGGCACCGGGTGCCGGCCTGGCGCGGCGTGCCGATCTTCCCGTGCAACAAGATCCCCGTCACCGACACCCGCACCACCTCGATCATGCTCATGCGCACCGGCCAGGAGAGCCAGGGAGTCGTCGGCCTGCACCAGACCGGCATCCCCGACGAGTACCAGCCGGGCCTGTCGGTCCGCTTCATGAACATCAACGAGAAGGCGGTCATCTCCTACCTCGTCACCGCCTACTACTCCGCCGCCGTCCTGGTCCCGGACGCGCTGGCCGTCCTGGAGGACGTCGAGCTCGGGCACGAGCACTGACGAGGATGGACGGTGCCGGTTTGACGGAGCAGCATCGGGAAGCGGCGCCGCAGAGCCTCGGCATTGAGGCAGTGCGGGAGAGCCTCGGCACCGAGGCCGCGCGGCTGCTCGCCACGACGACCAAGACCCCGCCGCAGGCACGCGAGATCACGCCTCGCTGGCTGACGCGGGTCCTGCCCTGGGTGGAGGTGGCCGGCGCCGTCTACCGGGTCAACCGCCGGCACACCTATCCCGTGGGCGGCGGCCGGGTGGGCTTCGCCTTCGAGGGGGCGCGGGTCCGGGTGATCCCGCCGAGCCTGGCCGAGCTGCCGCCGCTGAGCGGGTACGACGACGCCGCCGTCCTGGGGCGGCTCGCCGGCCTGTTCGAGCAGCGGGAGTACGCCCCGGGCGAGGCCATCACACGGGCCGGCGAACCCGCCGGCGGCCTGGTGCTGCTCGCGTACGGCAAGGCCGCCCGGCTGGAGCGCGGCCCCTACGGCGACGCCCTGGTCCGGGCGACGCTGTCCACGGGCGACCACGCCGGGACCGAGCGTTCCTGGACCGAACGGTCCAGGGTCGAAGGGTCCGGGAGCGAAGGGTCCCGGAGCGCCGAACGGTCAGGGTCCGAACCGCCCGGGGCTGAGCAGTCCGGGGCCGGGGGGCGCTGGCCGTACACGCTGGAGGCCCGCACGCCCTGCACGGTGCTGTACCTGCCGTGGGAAGTGTTCGACGCGCTGGCCGACCGCACGCCGTCACTGCGCGCCCGGCTCGACCGGCACCGCGCCGAGCTGTCCAGGCCGCGCAACAAGCACGGCGAGGCGGCCATCGCCGTGGCCGCCGGTCACCGGGGCGAGCCGGTGCTGCCCGGCACTTTCGCCGACTACGATCCCGGCCCGCGCGAGTACGAACTGAGCGTCTCCCAGGCCGTGCTCCGGGTCCACACCCGGGTCGCCGACCTGTTCAGCCAGCCGATGGACCAGACCGAGCAGCAGCTCAGGCTGACCATCGAGGCGGTCCTGGAGGCGCGGGAGCACGCGCTGGTCAACGACCCGGGCTTCGGGCTGCTGCACAACGTCGATCCCCGGCAGCGTGTCCCCACACGCGGCGGCCCGCCCGCCCCCGACGACCTCGACGAGCTGCTCAGCCGCCGCAAGAAGACCCGCTACCTCCTCGCCCACCCGCAGGCGATCGCCGCGTTCGGCCGCGAGTGCAACCGCCGGGGCGTCCACCCCGAGCCCGTCACCGTCGAGGGACGCGCGCTGCCGGGCTGGCGCGGGGTGCCGATCCTGCCCTGCGACAAGCTGCCCGTCAGCCGGACGGGCACGACCGCGATCCTGGCGTTCCGCACCGGCGAGGACGACCAGGGCGTGGTGGGGCTGCGGCAGACCGGCCTGCCCGGCGAGCACCTGCCCGGGCTGAGCGTGCGGCACACCGGCATCGACGAGCGGGCCATCGCCTCCTACCTGGTCAGCGCCCACTACTCGGCGGCCGTCCTGGTGCCCGACGCGCTCGGCATGCTCACCGACGTCCAGGTGCACGACCAGAGGGTTACGAGCAGAACGGAGTGATCCCATGACCGCCCAGCCGTTCGAGCTGCCCGACTTCTACCTCCCGTATCCCGCCCGGCTCAACCCCCACCTGGAGGAGGCCCGGCGGCACTCCCGGCAGTGGGCCCGCGCCATGGGCATGCTGGAGGGCTCCGGCGTCTGGGAGCAGCGTGACCTCGACTCCCACGACTACGCCCTGCTGTGCGCCTACACCCACCCCGACTGCGACGGGCCCGAGCTGAGCCTGATCACCGACTGGTACGTGTGGGTGTTCTTCTTCGACGACCACTTCCTCGAGCTGTTCAAGCGCACCGGCGACCGCGAGGGCGGCAAGGAGCACCTCGACCGGCTGGCCGCGTTCATGCCGCCGGACCTGACGGCGGGCATGCCGGAGCCGGCCAACCCGGTGGAGGCCGGCCTCGCCGACCTGTGGGCGCGCACGGTGCCCAGCCGCTCGCCGCAGTGGCGGGAGCGGTTCGCCGAGAGCACCCGCAACCTGCTATACGAGTCGCTCTGGGAGCTGTCCAACATCAACATCGGCCGGGTGCCCAACCCGGTCGAGTACATCGAGATGCGCCGCAAGGTGGGCGGGGCGCCGTGGTCGGCCGGCCTGATCGAGCACGCCGTGGGAGCCGAGGTGCCCGCGCGCATCGCCGCCTCCCGGCCCATGCGGGTGCTGCGCGACACGTTCTCCGACGGCGTCCACCTGCGCAACGACCTGTTCTCCTACCAGCGGGAGGTCGAGGACGAGGGCGAGCTGAGCAACGGGGTGCTGGTGCTGGAGACGTTCCTCGGCTGCACCACGCAGGAGGCCGCCGACTCCGTCAACGACCTGCTCACCTCCCGGCTCCAGCAGTTCGAGCACACGGTCGCCACCGAGCTGGGCCCGCTGTTCGCCGAGCACGGCCTCGACCCGCTGTCGTGCGCCGGGGTGCTCGCCTACGTCAAGGGGCTGCAGGACTGGCAGTCCGGCGGCCATGAATGGCACATGCGCTCCAGCCGCTACATGAACGAGCGCGCCGGGCGCGGCGCCGGGCTCGGCATGCGCTCGGTCGTCGACCTGCTCGGCGCCAAGCGGTTCCGCTCGTACGCGCACGTCCCCCACCGGCGGGTGGGGCCGTCGGTCATCCCCGAGCTGCTGATGCCGTTCGAGCCCCGCCTGTCGCCCCACCTCGCCGCGGCCCGCGTCAACGTCGTCACCTGGGCCCGCGAGATGGGCATCCTGGAGGCGCAGCCCGGCGTGGCGGGCTCGGCCGTGTGGGACGCCGACAAGCTGGTCGACTACGACCTGCCGCTGTGCGCGGCGGGCATCCACCCCGACGCCTCCCCCGGCCAGCTCGACCTGTCGTCGGCCTGGCTGGCCTGGGGCACCTACGGCGACGACTACTTCCCCGTCGTGTTCGGCCGCACCCGCAACCTGCTCGCCGCCAAGGCGTGCGTCGAGCGGCTGCCCATGTTCATGCCGCTCGACGGGCCGCCGCTGGCGGTGCCGGTCAACGCGCTCGAACGCGGCCTGGCCGACCTGTGGGCCCGCACGGCCGGGCCGATGGAGCCGGTGGCGCGCCGCAGGTTCCGCGGGGCGATCGAGGACATGGTCGAGAGCTGGCTGTGGGAGCTGGCCAACCAGATCGCCAACCGGGTGCCCGACCCCGTCGACTACGTCGAGATGCGGCGCATGACGTTCGGCTCGGAGCTCACGATGAGCCTGTGCCGCCTGGCCCACGGCGACCGGGTGCCGCCCGAGATCTACGACAGCGGGCCGCTGCGGTCGCTGGAGAACTCCGCCATGGACTACGCGGCCCTGCTCAACGACGTGTTCTCGTACCAGAAGGAGATCGAGTTCGAGGGTGAGACGCACAACGTCGTGCTGGTCTCCGAGACGTTCTTCGGCTGCGGCTACCCCGAGGCGCTCGGCATCGCGACCGACCTCATCAACTCGCGGATGCGGCAGTTCCAGCACGTCGCCGAGCACGAGCTGCCGGTGCTCTACGACGACGCCGGGCTGGGCGAGGAGGCGCGTGAGGTGCTGCGCGGCTACGTGAGGGACCTGGAGAACTGGATGTCGGGCATCCTCGTGTGGCATCGCGACTGCCGCCGCTACGACGAGGAGTCCCTGCGCCGCCACCACCAGCCGCCCCGGTGGCGGCTGGCCGGTCCCACGGGTCTCGGCACCTCGGCCGCGATGATGTGGGGGTCGGCCGTCTAGCTGATCTCGGTCAAGGGGCGGCCTGCGGCGCCGCGCTGTCGGGCTCCGGGTTCAGCTCGTAGAACCAGCCGATCAGGTGCAGCAGTCTCTCCTGGTACGGCGTGATGTTGCGCAGACGCACCCAGCGCTGTGGCGCGGGGAGCGCCGGCATGAGCAGCGCCCGCAGGCCCGCCAGGTCGATGAAGGTCAGCCGGCCGGTGTCGACGGTCACGTGCCCGCCACCGGCCCGGCAGGCGGTCAGCGCCCGCGTCAGCGCCTCGCAGTTGCTCACGTCGATCTCGCCCACGAGCGTGATCACGGGGTCGGCGCTTCCCGGAGCGAACAGCAGGTGGTGGGGTGTCGTCCGCGGGTCCCGGAAGGGTGTCCGCACGGAGATCCGGACGAGCCGGTCCGCGTAGAGCAGCCGCTCGTTCATGTCCGTGTCGCCGCTCATCGGCCGCGCACCCCCATCTCTCCGAGCGTGGGGGTCGTCTCCCGGCCCCTGCGCACTGGGGGAACGGACCGGCGCCGCGTGCCTCGCCAGTCCGGAACCAGATTACACGAATTGTCTTTCGATAAGTGATATTCAGGATAAAGGGGCGGTATGGCTGTGGGGGTATGAGCTGGTCTGAGGAGGCTCTGCCCGGTACGTACCCACTTGGGCCAAGCCCGTCACCCCACCGCATGGGCTGTCTGCCGGGCCGCCGCGGACCTGATGGCCCGGGGCGGCCGCCTTGACCCTCGCGTTGGTCTCCGCCGGGCCGGGCATGGGCTCCCCTGTACAGGATCGCCATCACCCGCCCACACCCGCCGGCGGATCACTCTCGTGCTCGTCACCGCGCAGACGCGGGCCCGGGTCCACCTGGGAGTGCACCATCCCACCGGCACCGTCGGCCCGATCCGGGTGAGCACCGCCGCCATCCAGCTGGTGCTCATCCCCGTCGGGCGTTCGTCGTGTCCGAGCCACTCGGGATGACTCGAACACGGGTGCCGGCCGGACCCAGGCCGTCTGAGAACGCGGGCCCCCGTTCAGACGAGCACGGCGTGCGCGCGTGCTTCCGGAACAGGCGAGGAGGCCGGTCCGTGTCTACCCGTGGTTCAGCAGGGGGCGAGCACGGAGGTGGCCGCCGCCTGGTGGTTGTTCAGCACGCCCACGTTGACCCTGTCGAGCTTGCCGACGTTGAGGACGTCGATGTGCTTGACGGAGTTGTTGGCCACGTCGTTCAGCAGAACGAGGTCGTTGGCCGCGGACCACTGGCTGCCGATCTGGTTGCCGGTGTTGACCGCGCCCTCCAGCGGCTGGTAGCTCATCGAGCTCGTGGCGGTGGAGCTGGTGGCCGTGGAGTGCGTGGACGAGGAGTGCGACGACTGCGACGACTGCGTGGACTGGCTGGACTGCGTGGACTGCGTCGCCCCGGAGTTCGTCGCGCACTGGGTCGTGCAGGTGGTGGTGCACTGCGTGGCGGTCGTCACGACCTTGGTGGCGCAGGGAACCGCGATGACCGGCTTGGGAGCGAGGACGACCGGCTTGGGGGTGAGGATGACGGGCTTGGGGGCGCAGTCGGTCGCCACGACCGGCTTGGGGGTGCAGAGCGCGCTGGTGCCGCTGTCCGCGTGGGCGCTCACGGTAGAGAGGCCGAAGACGGCACCGGCGAGGGCTGCACCGACGAGAATGCGACGCATCATTTTGATTTCTCCTTCGTGGGAATCAGCGCGGAAGGGGAGGCGCTTCTTCTTACATCGCTCTCTCACGGGACCGCGAGAGGCCGAATAACGATCCCGCGCGACACCGGCCCACCGCAACTCGAATTCGCTAAGCCCAAGTCAAATGCGCCCCTCAATTACTTGGCGCTTGATTATGCGTCGCCCGGATATGTCCCGATACTCCGAGTTTGGCGGATCACTCTTGGGGTGACGGCGAAACCTGGGGACGCGGCGGCCGGAGGGCGGAGGGCGGAGAGGACACCCGGGGTGACCCGGGCCGGAAACGACGACGGCGGCCCGGGACGTCTCGCTCTGGAGCGGAACGTCCCGGGCCGCCGTCACGTCGGGCTCGGCGAGCCGGACGGAGCGCGCTCCCGCGTGGGGAGTCGCGGCCGTTCTGAGGTCGATGAGGCGCTGGATCGCACGGGGATGGCGGCCGCCGGCCGACCGGCGGGGAGCCGGAGAGCCGGCGAGGCACCGCGCGCCCGCGCCCCGCGACGATGGGTCAGCCGTTGTTGAGGACCATGACGTTGGCCTCTTCGAGCTTGCCGACGTTGAGGACGTCGATGTCCTTGACCGAGTCGTTGAGCACACCGTTCAGCACGGTGGCGTTGTCGAGCGCGCTGAACTGGCTCAGCACGCTGTTGCCGCTGTTGTACGGGTTGGGGTCGGCCGAGGCAGCGGTGGCGGAGAAACCGAGCGCGATGCCCGCGATGGCAGCACCGGCGAGAATACGACGGATCATGTTTGTTTCCTCCATTGATCGGCGCGGAAATCACCGGCGCCATAGTCGTTTGTACGGGGCGGTGAGGTGCCGTCAATAACGATCCCGGCACCGGGCGGGCGTCGCAACCCAAGAAAGCCTCCTGGCGGTCAAGGAGCCACCTCGTTTTCTTGGCACACACGCTTTCCGCGGCACGTACGAATCACCGGCATATACAGAATGGCGCGACCCGCGGACGTTTTTAAGCACGATCATCCAAATCTTGAGCGCGCCATTCGGTCAGGAGGAGAGTTCGTCGAGAGTCGCCGAGAGGCGGCGCAGGGCGCGCAGGCACTCGCGCGCCTCCGCCTCGCCGAGCCGGGAGACCAGGCGCTCGGCGAAGCGCCGGTGCCCGGGGTCGATCAGAGCGATCGCGTCGCGGCCGGCCTGGGTCGGCTGGAGCAGCTTGGCGCGGCGGTGGGCCGGGTTGGGTCGGTACTCGGCCAGCCCCCGCTCCACCAGCAGGTCGGCGATCCGCTGCACCCCCTGGCGGGTCATGCCCATGACGCGGGCGATGCCGGCCACGGGCAGCGGCTCGGGCAGGACGGCGCCGAGCACCTGCCACCACGCCGCCGTCAGCCCGGCGGGCCGGGCCAGTTCCTCGGCGACCTCCAGGAACTGGCCGTTGAGCCGGAAGGCGGTCAACGCGGCGGCCGACAGGAAGGCCGCCGCATCGCCCGCCTCCGGCCCAGAGGCATCGGAGGACCCGGTCATGCCGACATCAGGACGTCGAACGCCGACGGGTCGCTCTTGGCGAACAGCCGGTACCACGCGTCCAGCACCTCGGGCCGGTACGTGTCGAGGCGGCCGAGGATCTCGCGGGCGAAGGCCACGGGCTCCGTGGGCCCGGCGGTGATGAGGTCGCCGTCCGTCACCGCGTCGCGGTCGAGGTAGCGCTTGGCGCCCCCGTAGCCGGGCTGGGCCTCCAGGTAGGGCAGCGCGGCGCTGGTGTGGTCGCGCTCGTCGAACAGCCCCTCGCGGGCCAGCCCCGCCGTGGCCCCGCAGATGGCGGCCACCGGCACGCCCGCGTCGAGGAACGCGCGGGCCGCCCGGGCGAAGGGCGCGAGCGTGTCGCCCGCGTCCCACAGGTCGGCGCCCGGGAGGATCAGCATGGCGCTGCTGTCGGGCGAGAGCCGCTCCAGAGCGATGTCGGGGACGACGCGCAGGCCGCCCATGGTGGTGATCGGCTCGGCGGACAGGCCGACGGTGACGATCTCGTAGCCGCCGGGCTCGCGGTGGAACCGCTCGGCCCGGAGGTGGGCGATCGCGTGCCCGACCTCCCAGTCGGCCCACGTGTCGTAAATCCCTACATGTACCGGCTTCTTCGTCTTAATCATGACAACATACTGTCATAACGACAACATGCTGTCAATGCATCCACGTGCGAGGATATGCCCATGGCACAGATCGTCGGCGGGGGACGTCCGGTCAACGACGCCGAACGGCGCGTGATCGCCTACCTGCGCGACCACGCCCCGGCCGAGTGGTTGCTGCTGCACAACGTCGAGGTGCCCCGCGGCGAGGACGTGTTCGAGGTGGACCTGCTGGTCCTGACCGGCCACTCCCTGGTGGTGGTCGACGTCAAGGGCACGCGTGGCCGCATCCAGGTGTCCGGGTCGCGCTGGTTCCCGCCGCGCCGGGAGGCGTTCGGGTCGCCGGTGACGAAGCTGCGGGGCACCGCCCGGGCGCTCAAGGGCCTGCTGGTGTCCCGGGCCACCCAGCTCGAACGCGTCTACGTCGACAGCCTCGTCGTGCTCACCTCGCCCGACGCCGAGCTGGTCGATCCCACCGGGCGCGACGCGGCGCACGTCACCGACCTGGCCGGCCTGGTGCCGATGCTGGCCGACGCGTCGCGGGTCAAGCGCGGGTGCAGCCCCGACGCCCGGCCGTACCTGACGGCGATCCTCGACGCGCTGAACCAGACCGTACGGCGCAGCACCGCGCCCCCCAGGTACGGCAACTGGGAGGTCGAGGAGCAGCTCGGCGGCGACACCAGGGTCACCGAGTACCGCGCGTTCAATGCGACGCTGCCGGGCAGCGAGACCGTGCTGCTGCGCGTCTACCAGGCCGACCCGCTCGCCGACGAGGCCGCCCGGGCCGCCGAGCGGCAGCGCATCGCCAACGCCTACCAGTCGCTGGCCCGCATCCCGCCCCATCCCTGCGTGGTGCGGTCGCGCGACTTCTTCGCCATCGACGACGAGAGCCGGTTCGTGCTGGTGCTCGACGACGTCCACGGCGAGGCGCTGCATCTGAGCCCCGGCCGAGGCGCCGGGTCGCCGTTCGTGATCCCCGACCTGCTGAGCGGTCTGGCGCACGCGCACGCCCACGGCGTCATCCACCGCGCGCTCACACCCGCCTGCGTGCTCGTCACCGACGACGGCCACGCCGTGCTGACCGGCTTCGACTACTCCAAGCCCGGCCCGCGCAACTTCACGGTGGCCCACGAGCTGAGCAATGTCCTCGACGGTCACTACGTGGCGCCCGAGTGCCAGGACCGGCCCGACCGCATGACGGCCGCCTCCGACGTCTACGCCGCCGGAGTGATCGCCTACCAGCTCCTCGCCGGGGAGCTGCCGGCCGGGCCGGACGCGCTCGGCCCCGAGGTGCCCGACGTGGTGCGGCGGATGCTCGACCACTCGCCGGCCAAGCGGCCCTCGGCGGCCGAGGCGCTCGACGCCCTGCGCGGGATCCCGCAGCGGTCCCGCCTCAGGCGGCTTGTCCGCCGCATCGTCTCCGGTTCCTGACGACGGCATCCCGACGACGGCATCCTGACGACATCCCGTCCGCACGTGTTCGGCCGGTTCGCGCGCGGGGACGGCTCACGCTCGCGGCGGGCCGGGAGCACGGAGCTCGGCCTCGCCATCGTCGCCGCCGTCGCGGACGCGCACGGAGGGCGGGTGGAGGTGGAGGAGCCGCCGGCCGGCCAGGAGCCCCTGCCCGCCGCCACGTCGGGACGACCGGAACGATCCGGCACGTCCCGACGAAGCGGCCCGTCCAGCCGAGCGGGGACGCCCAGACGGGCGGGGTCTAGACGGGCAGGCGGCGGCGCAGGTCGCTCGCCTGCTTGAGGTAGTCGAGCGCCAGCCCCGTACGGCCCGCGGTGCGGTACAGCTCGCCGAGGAGCTGCGTGGTCGACGCCTCGCCGCTGCGGTCCCCCAGCTCCTGGAAGACCTCGAGCGAGCGTTCGAGCCCGGCCGAGGCGGGGGCCAGCTCGCCGCGGCGCACCTGGAGCCGGGCCAGGCTCTGCAGGGCGTACGCGCCGCAGTGCCGGTCGCCGAGCGACTCGAAGATGTCCAGCGCGTGGTGGTGGAAGGACATCGCCTCGTGCAGCTGCCCCATCTGGAGGCAGACGCAGCCCTCGCGGTGGGAGTCGCCGAGCTCCTGGGCCAGCCGCATGGCCTGGCCCAGCGACTCGGACGCCTGGGTCAGGTCGCCGGACTTGAGGCAGACCCTGCCGATGGCCTGCCGGGCCAGCGCCTCGCCCTGGGGGTCGTCGGCGGCCAGGAACATGGCCAGGGCCCGCTTGAAGTGGCCGAGCGACTGCGCCGGCCGGCCGCGGAACTGGCTGACCGCGCCGAGCCCGCAGATCGTGGTGGCCTCGGCCCGTACGTCGCCCAGCTCATGGAAGAGCTGGCGGGAACGCACGAACCCGTCGACCGCCTCCTCGTAGCGGTCCTGGTAGAGGGCGACCTGGGCGAGCCCGCGCAGCATGGCGGCCTCGCCGTACGTGTCGCCGTTGGCGCGGGCGGCCCCCAGGGCGACGCTGTGGGTGCGCTGCCAGGTGTCGAGCCGGCAGTGCAGGTCCAGGTACGGGACCATGGCGGCGGCCAGGCCCCAGGCCGACTCGGCGAGCCCGGCCTCGGCGGCCACGCCGACGGCGGCCACGAGCGAGTCGTGCTCGGCCTCGAACCAGCCGAGCGGGTTGGACGTGAGCCGCTCCAGCGTCTGCTCGGGCAGGCGCCAGCGCGGGGTGCGGGGCGCGATGAGGCTGAAGACGGTGGTGGGCAGCCGCGCCATGGCGTGCTCGGTGGTCGCGGTCCAGGCGGCCAGCACGCGGCCCAGGGCGTCGCGGTCGGGCGAGCGTTCGAGGGCGTGGCGGCGGATCAGGTCGGGCACGCGGTAGCGCGGCTGGCCGACGGGGTCGGTGCCGACGAGCTCCAGCAGGTTCACGTCGACCAGGAGATCGGTCACATCGTCAGCGCGATGCCGGTCGAGCGCCGCGTCGACCACCCAGCCGGGCTGCGCGAGGGTGCCGAGCCGGCCGAACGTGCCCAGCATGCGGGCGGCCTCGTCGGGCAGGTCCCGGTAGCTGCGGTCGAGGCTGACGCGCACCTCCTGCAGCTCGCTGAGCCGATCGTCCTCCAGCCGTTGCCGCAGCACGGCGAGCGACCAGCCGGGCCGGCCGGCGAGCCGCGCCCCGGCGCTGCGCACGGCCAGCGGCAGCCGGCCGCACGCCTCCACGATGGCACGGGCGTCCTCCTGCTCGCGGGCCACCCTGTCGGGGCCGACGATCCGGCCGAGGAACTGCAGGGCCTCGTCGGCCGGCAGCTCGCCGAGGTCGACGTGGCGGGAGCCGGGCAGCTCGGTGATGCGCCGCCGACTGGTGATGATGACCACGGAGTCGTTGCCCGGCAGCAGCGGCCGTACCTGGGAGGCGTCGAGCGCGTCGTCCAGCAGGACGAGCATGGGGCGCTCGGCGAGCAGCGAACGGAAGAGCGCGGAGCGCTCGTGCAGCGTGGGTGGGGGCGGGTCGATGCCGAGCGCCCGCAGCGCCTCGGCGAGGAGGTCGGTCGGCTCCCTGCCGTCGAGGTCGAGGTAGAGCTGACCGGAGGGGAACCTCTCGCGCAGCGCGTGCGCGGCGTGCACGGCCAGCGCTGTCTTGCCCACTCCGGGCCGCCCGGAGACGACGGCGACCTGGAACGGCTCGTTCAGCGCGGCGAGGGCGTCGGCCCGGCCGGTGAAGTCGGGAAGGTCGGGCGGGAGCTGGCGGGGGGCGGCGGGCGGCGCCTCGTCGGCGAGGATCGACTCGTACGCGGCGCGCAGTCCGGCGCCCGGCTCGACGCCGAGCTCGTCCACGAGGAGCTGCCGGACCGTCGCGTAGGCGCGCAGCGCCTCGGCCTTCCTGCCGCCCCGGTGCAGGGCCAGGAGTAATCGTCCCCACAGGTCCTCGCGATAGGGGTGTTCGGCGAGCAGGCCGCGCAGCTCGCTGACCGCGCCGGCGTGGTCGCCCCGGTCCATCCTCCGGCTGATCAGTTCCTCGGCCGCGCGCAGCCGCACCTCGTGGAGGGGATCGATGCGGCGGTCCCAGAGCGGGCTGCCCGGCAGGTCGGCGAGGGGGGCGCCGCGCCACAGGGACAGCGCCTCCTCGTAGCGGGCCTGGCCCACCAGATTCTCGAAGACCAAGAGGTCGAGCGCGCCCTCCGGCACGTCGATGGCGTAACCCGAGCCGTTGCCGCGCAGGCATCGGCCCTCCTCGCCCAGGTCTGTCCGGAGCGAGCTCACATAGGTGCGCAGGTTCGCCTGCGCGGATCGGGGCGGGCGCTCGGGCCAGAGCACCTCGACCAACTGGTCGGCACCGACGACCCCGCCCGCTTCCAGCAACAACGTGGCCAGCAGCAGGCGTGGCTTCTTGCCGGAGATCCGGACGGGTTGACCCGATGTCCGGACCTCCAGCGGCCCAAGCACGTGAAAAGTGACCGTCATGACCGCATCTGCTCCTTATGGAGGCGTGACAGCTCTTTGTACCGGGTCTGGACGTTTCTTGTGCGCCATATGCAGACCCTTGTCTCAGAGATCCCACTAGAAAGGATCACCCGATGAAGCTCAACGGAGCGCTGATCACGGGTTTCGCGCTCTTAGTCACCCTGGGGACGGGCACGGCCGCTTTCGCGGACCCCGCGCCGTCTCCCACGGCTTCGCCGGTGCCGGCGCCGACCTCCACCGCCACGGCGGAGACGGCCACGACCTTCGCGGCACCGAATTTCCAGCTGCCGTTCCCGTGCGGCCAGAGCTGGACGGGCAACTCCAGCGGAAGCAGCGCCCACCAGTCGTACGAGATCGACTTCAACCGGGGGAGCACCGCGGACGCGGACCTCGGCGACACCGTCGTCGCCGCGGCCTCCGGCACGGTCGCGATCTCCGCGCACCAGGGCTCGACCAACGGCTTCGGCAATCTGGTGAAGATCGACCACGGTGACGGCTACGCCACTTACTACGCCCACCTGAACAGCCGCGCGGTCAGCGCCGGCCAGACCGTGTCGCAGGGTCAGACGATCGGCACGGTGGGCAACACCAGCAAGCCGGGCAACAACATCACCCCGCACCTGCACTTCGAGGTCCGCAAGGGGAGCAGCTACCCGGCGAACATCCAGAAGGCCGTCTTCGACGGCGTGACCTTCGGCTACCCGGTGCAGACCGTCACCTCCAGGAACACCTGCGGCGGCGGCACCAACCCCCACACCGCGGAGTCCGTCTGCGGCTCCGGCTACAAGGTGATCGACTCCCAGGCGCTCGGCGCCGACGGCACGGTCTACCTGCTCTACAACAGCTCCACCGGCAAGAACTGCGTAGCCACGATCAAGCTGAGGTCGATCGGCACGGCCAGCGCGGTCTCCGCCTACCTGGAGGTCGCGGGCGCCGCCCGCCAGACCGACTCCGGCAACTTCGCGTACTACGCGGGCCCCGTGACCGCCTCTGCCGCCGGCAAGTGCGTCAAGTGGGGCGGCTCGGCCGGTTCCACCACCTACAACAGTCCCTCTGAGCATTGCGGATGATGAAGACTACAACTCTTGTGATCGCCGGACTCATCGCACTGTCCGGCCAGCAGGTGGCCCAGGCCGCCACCGCGACCCCCGCCGCCACCACCGCGGCCAACCCCCTCGCTGACGCCTTCACCCAGGCCGCGACCAAGTACGAGGTGCCCCGCGACCTGCTGGTCGCCCTCGGCTACGCCGAGACCCACCTCGACAACCACGAGGGCGAGCCCAGCGCCAGCGGCGGCTACGGCGTGATGCACCTGGTCAGCAACCCCGAGACCAAGTCCCTGGAGGAGGCGGCCAAGCTCACCTCCCTCACCGTCGCCAAGCTGAAGACCGACGACGCGGCCAACATCCTGGGCGGCGCCGCCGTGCTGCGCGCCAAGGCCGACGCGCTCGAACTGGACGCCACCGCCCGCAAGAACGCCGGCAAGTGGTACGGCGCGGTGGCCGCGTACGGCAACGTGGCCGACGACGCCACGGCGCGCATCTACGCCGACGCCGTCTACGAGGCCCTCGCCTCCGGCGTCGACGCGGAGGGCGTGCAGACCCAGCCCGCGCAGGTGACGCCGGAGCGCGGCAAGTACGCCGACGACGCGCCGCGCGCCCTCGCCGCGGCCGTCGACTACCCGGGCGCTCTCTGGAAGGCGGCGCACAGCAGCAACTACGCCGTCTCCAACCGGCCGACCAGCGACAAGATCGATCGCATCGTCATCCACGTGACGCAGGGCTCGTACGCGGGCTCGATCTCCTGGTTCCAGACCGGTCCCCGCCCGAACCCCAGCTCCGCCCACTACGTGATCCGCTCCTCCGACGGTCAGATCACCCAGATGGTGCGCGAGAAGAACCGGGCCTTCCACGCCGGCAACTACAACCGGCGCTCGGTCGGCATCGAGCACGAGGGCTACGTCAACAACGCGTCCTGGTTCACCGACCAGATGTACCGCTCCTCCGCCGCGCTGACCCGCAGCATCGCCGACCGCTACGGCATCCCGAAGGACCGCAGCCACATCGTCGGCCACAACCAGGTTCCCGGCGCCGACCACACCGACCCAGGCTCGAACTGGAACTGGACGAAGTACATGAGCTACGTGACCGGCGGCACGGGCGGCGGCGGCGCCACCAACCCGCACACCGCCGAGGAGGTCTGCGGCACCGGCTACAAGACCATCGACTCACAGGCCCTCGGCACCAGCGGCACGGTCTACCTGATGTACAGCAGCGCGTCCGGCAAGAACTGCGTCGCCACGATCAAGAAGACCTCGCTCGGCAAGGCCAGCGCGACCAGCGCCTTCCTGGAGGTCAAGGGCGCCACGCGCAAGACCGACTCGGGCAACTTCACGTACTACGCGGGCCCCGTCCAGGCCGCGGCCGCGGACAAGTGCGTCAAGTGGGGCGGCTCGGTCGGCACGGCCACCTACACGAGCGAGTTCGAGCACTGCAGCTGATCTGAAGCCATCTCCTTCCCTCCTCCCGGTGGCCCGGCGTCTCCTCCTGACGCCGGGCCACCGCCCTTTTCCCACCGCCCCACGTCTCGCCGCCCTCTGCACTCACCGGGCCTCTTCCCCGTCTCGCACGAGTGGGGTGAAGGTCTGAAGGGTGGGCGGGTACGGACGTTCAGGCGGGCTGCAGGGCGTCGAGGATGTCGATGACGTACACCGTCCGCTCCCCCTCGGCCCGGCCGGGCTCGGGCAGGGCCAGGCGGGCGCCCACGTGCCCGCCCACGAGCCCCGACACCCAGGACGCGGGCGCCGCTCCCGGCGCGAGCGTCACGGCGCTCGGCCCGCCGTGCCGGTAGGACGAGTCCACGATCCGGCGCCCGGGCAGCCGCATCGCCAGGTACTGCACCACCACCCTCGCCCCCGCCCGAACCTCCGGGCCGGAGCCGTCGATGAGCGTGCTCGGCCCGTCGAGCGGCAGGCCGTCGGGCACGGTCGGCAGCGGCTTGCCCACCCGGCGCGCGTCCGGCGGGTAGCCGCCGAGGACGTCGAAGACCACGACCACGACCGCCTCGGGGTCGACCCCGTCCAGCGGGACACCGGGCCCGGCCGCCTGCGCCGCCTCGGCGACCAGCACGACGCGGCTGCCGGCCGGCCGGTCCAGGAGCGCCTCGTGCCAGGTCGCGGGCACCTCGCGGCCGTCGAAGACCGCCGCGACGGGCTGCCGGTCGTCGTACGTGCCGGCCTGCCTGCTGCCGTCCGACCACAGGCGTACGGACACGTCCGCGAGCACCACGTCGCCGGTGGCGGTCCGGCGGCCCTGGCCGGCGGAGAGCACGGCCACGCGCGGGATGCGCCCCGGCTCGCCTGCGGGGATCGCGACGGCCGGCTCCGTCCCGAACGCGCCGGTCACCAGCGGCAGCCCGCTGTCGCCGACTCCGCAGGACGTGGCGAGCACGAGTACGGCGGGCCAGAACAGGCGCACGATCCCCTCCGGAGGTGCCGGACATCTCCGGAGGGGCGAGATCCCTCCGGAACTGCCTGACCCGGCACGCCGGATCCGCTGGCATCCTTGCCGGGATCGGCCCAAGCGAAGCCGATCGAAGGTCAAAGAGGCGGCACACTGGGGTGCGTGAGCAAGCCCAACCTGTCCCGCCGGGTGGCCGAGGCCGCCGGGATCGCCCTGGCCAACCGGAAGTACGTGACGTTCGTGGACGTGGTCACCGGACTGCGCTGGCTGCACTCGCGCCATGTCGACACCTGGCGGCAGGGCAGGGCCGCCACGCTGGCCGAGCTGGCGGCGGTGGACGACGACCGGCTGCTCACCGCGGCGGCGCTGCTGCGCGAGTGGGCCGAGAAGCAGGGCCTGCGGCCGATGGAGGCGTCGTACGTGTCGGGCGGGCGTGACCGGCGCGACCTGCGGTTCACGGCCGGCGACCATCCGCAGGAGGCGTTCCGCGTCCACTGGGTGTCGCCGGAGCTGAGCGAGGCGCGGGTGCGGCGGCTCGCCGAGCGCCAGAGCAAGGCCCCCGACCTGGTGGCCGTCGCCCCGCTGGAGGCGTGGACGTGCGCCTCGTGCGGCGACACCGGCCCGTACCTGATCATGGAGGACGACCGGCCGCACTGCCTGACGTGCGCGGACATGGACCATCTGGTGTTCCTGCCGTCGGGTGACGCGGCGCTCAGCCGCCGGGCCAAGCAGGAGAGCGGCCTCGCGGCCGTGGTCGTCCAGTACAACCGCCGGCGCAAGGTCTACCAGCGCAAGGGCCTGCTGGTGGAGGAGCGGGCGCTCACCCTGGCCGAGGAGCGCTGCCTGGCCGACGGGGAGGCCCGGCTGCGCCGCCGCGACCGCGACCGGGAGCGCCGGGCCGAGCAGGACGTCGAGTACCGTACGCGGATGGCGGCCGAGATCCGGGTCCTGTTCCCCGGCTGCCCGGCCGAGCGGGCCGAGGAGATCGCCGCGCACGCCGCCCTGCGCGGCAGCGGCCGGGTCGGCCGCACGGCGGCGGCCAGGGCGCTCGACGCGAACGCGATCACCCTCGCCGTGGTGGCGTCGATCCGTCACCTCGACACCGACTACGACCGGCTGCTGATGGCGGGCGTTCCCCGGGCCGAGGCCCGGGACCGGATCCGCGACGCCATCGAGGCCAAGCTGGCGGACTTCAGGAGGACGACATGACCGAGTGGGCACGAGTACGCGACGAGCTGCGGGACTTCGCGCTCGGCCTGCCCGAGACCCGCGAGGACCACCCGTGGGGCGAGAGCGTCGTCAAGGTCGGCAAGAAGGTCTTCCTCTTCCTCGGCATGGACGAGCCGAGCGAGAAGTGGGCGCCGAGCTTCACCGTGAAGCTCCTTTCGGAGGCGAACGGCCACGCGCTGACCGTCGAGGGCGCGGCGCCCACCGGTTACGGGCTGGGCAAGGCCGGCTGGGTGACGGTGCCGTTCCTCGCCGAGCTGCCCGAGACGGAGATCCTGCTCGACTGGGTCGAGGAGAGCTACCGGGCCATCGCGCCGAAGCGAGCGGTCAAGGCGCTGGACGAGCGTCCCTGACCTACTTGGCGAAGGCGGCCAGCGCGATGGCGAGGGCCCGCTGGTTCTGGCCCTGGGCCTTGGCGTCGGTGGAGTTGACCGAGTAGGCCAGGGTGCGGCTCAGGTCGCGGGTGGCGCCCAGGCCGGACGCGGAGCCGTACCGCGCCCCCGTCTTGCCGTAGGCGACGATGCCGCCGGGCAGCTCCATCCGCGACAGGCCCGAGGTGTAGACGGCGGGCTTGTCCGTGCCGTACGTCTTGACGTCCGGGACCGTGAACATCGGCTCCAGCTGCGCCGCGGGCACGACCTTGCCGGAGAACAGCGCCTTGACGAACCTCTCAAGGTCGGGGGTCGTCGAGATGAGGTCGCCCGAGGCCCACGTCGAGGTGACGCTCATCTCGGTCATGTCGACGAGGTACGCGTCACCGTGCGCGAACGAGCCGGGGAAGCCCTTGGGCACCACCTGGTAGCCGCGGTTGTGCCGGCCCTTGATCCGGACCGAGTCGCCGGGCAGGTAGCTGTCGCGCATGCCGACCGGCCGCAGGATCCGCGTGGTGATCTCGTGCTCGTACGAGCGGCCCGTGACCTTCTCGATGAGCATGCCGGCGACGAACGTGTTGGTGTTGAGGTAGTGCTGCCGCGTGCCGGGGGTGAACTCGATCGGGTTCTCCACGGCCTTGGCGACGTACTGGTCGGGGGTCCACTTCTGGAAGCGGGTCTTGTAGACCCACTCGATGCCGCCGGGGACCTTCGGCGACGGCAGGCCGCTGGTGTGGTTGAGCAACTGGCCGACGGTGACGGCCGGGTAGTCCTCGGGGAGCAGGCCGGGCAGGTACTCCTGCACGGTGCCGTCGAGCGAGATCCGGCCCTCGGCGACGAGCTGGAGCACGACCGCGGTGGTGAAGATCTTCGTGACGCTCCCGGCGCGGAACCGGGCGCCCTCGCGGGCGGGCCGCTTGGCGCGCAGGTCGGTCACGCCGGTGACGCCGCGCCAGGAGCCCTTGGAGCCGCCGATCCGGACCTCGGCGGCCGTGGCGTCGGCGCCGGGCAGGCCGGCGATGGCGGCCTTGAGCGCCGCCTCGTTGATCGGCGGGATCTCCGCGGCCGTCCCCTGCGTGGCGGTGAGGGCGGTGGCGGTGGGGGTCGCGGCGAGGGCCGCCGGGCCGGCGGCGACGGTCGTGAGTGCGGCGACGGCCAGCGCGGCGGCGGCGAGGCGGGTGCGGTTCATGGCAGCGTATCTCCAGGTCGGAAGGGGTTTCTGAGCTGCCTCCATCCTGTCGATCACGCCCTGGCACCGGATCGCCGAGACCGGCGATCTTCCGCCTCCCTCTCAGGAGGGAACGCGTCTCGCCCCGCCGGGCGAGCCCTCCGCCGTCAGCCCCTGGGATTCACCTGGGCGGAATGGTGGCGATGACCCGGTTCACCCCGTTCTCGTAGCGGCGGGCGTACCAGTTCTGCACCGGGCTGTGTGTCACCGGGTCCAGCCGGAACGTGCCGCGCGGGCTGTCCACCTCCCGCACCTCGCCGAGCGCCCGCGCCAGGTCGCCCTCCTCGGCCCCGCCCTCGGACACGGCCAGGTCGATCAGCCGCATGGCGTCCCAGCCCTGCACGGCCACCGTGGACGGGTCGCGCCCGGTCGCCGCCCGCCACCTGGCCGTGAACGCGGTGTTGGCCGCGTTGGCCAGCGCCGGCGAGTAGAGGCCCACACTGGTCATCCCCTCGGCGTCGGCGCCGACGGCCGTCGTCACGTCCTCGTCGGTGAGCTGCTGGCAGGCCAGCAGCTCCACCTCCCGGTCGTAGCCGAGCTGCTTGTACGCCCTGGCGAACGAGACCGCCTCCGCCCCCGCGTAGAACGCGTACAGCAGCTCGGCGTCCGCCGGGACGCGGCCCAGGTACGGACCGAGGTCGGTGGCGTCGCCGAACGGCGTGAGCACGCGCTTGATCGGCTCGGCCCCGAAGCCCTCGGCGAACCCGTCGAGCGTCTGGACGCCCGCCGAGTAGTCGGAGGCCATCGCCACGGCCCGCACCCGGCCGCGGACCTGCGCCGCGTACCGGCCGGCGGCTTCGCCCTGCTCCCGGTTGGTGAACGACACCCGGAACACCGCCGGGCCGCCGAGCTCGTCCGCGCCCGCGTTGGCGATCACCACGGGGGTGCCCGCCACCTCCCGCACCACCTCGACGGCCACCGGGGAGGAGACCAGGCCGGTGACCACGCTCACGCCCTCGTCCGACACGAGCCGCCTGGCCTGCTTGCGCCCCTGGTCGGGGCTGCCCGCGTCGTCTGCGACCAGAAGCCGCGCCGGCCTGCCGCCCAGCATGCCGTCGTGGGCCTGCAGGTAGAGGCGCATGGCGGTCTCCATGTCCTCGCCGAGCCTGGCGTACACGCCGGTCCGCGAGACGATCGCGCCCACCTTGACCACGGGGTCGTGCCGCACCTGCATCGCGGGCGAGGCGCCGCACCCGCTCACCAGCAACGCCACGGCCGCCGCGGCGGCCCTCCCGGCCGTGCCGATCACCGGCCGGACCCGGCTCATCGTGTGTGCCCGGCCCGCCACCTTCCTCCGGATCACCGCTCGAACACGGCGCGCACGGACCCGAGTCCCTCGACCCGCGCCTCGAACACGTCACCGGGCTCCACCGGCACCACCGGGCCGAGCGCCCCGGTCAGCACGACGTCGCCCGCGCGCAGCGGCCGGTCGGTGCGGCCCACCACCCCGGCGAGCCAGGTGGCCGCGTTGAGCGGGTGCCCCAGGCAGTCCGCGCCGGATCCGGTGGACACCTCCGTGCCCGCCCGGGTCATCGTCATCGCGGCCGCCCGCAGGTCGAGCCCGGCCAGCGGGACGGGCGTGCCGCCCAGCACGAACGCGCCGCCGGAGGCGTTGTCGGCGACCGTGTCGACCGGCGTGATGTCCCAGCCCGCCACACGCGAGTCGGCGATCTCGATCGCGGGCAGCGCGAAGTCCACCGCCCTGATCACCTCCGCCACCGTGAAGGGCCCGCCCACCAGGTCGCGGCCCAGCACCAGGGCGATCTCCGCCTCCGCCATCGGCTGGAGGAACCGCTCCACCGACAAGGGCACCCCGTCCAGGAACGCCATGTCGGCGAACAGGACGCCGTGGGAGCAGTCGCGGGCGCCGAACCGCTCCCGCACCGCCGCGCTGGTCAGCCCCACCTTCCGACCGACCGGGCGCCGCCCCTCCTCCAGCGCCCGCCGGGTCGCGATCTCCTGCACGGCGTAGGCGTCGCCCAGCGTGCCGATGAGATCCCTGACCGGCGGACACGGCTTGCCCGAGCGTGCCGCCTCGGCCAGCCGCCCGGCCGCCTGTCCCCTGATGTCCACCGCGTCCGACCATTCGTCCTGCATGCCGTACCGTCCTGTCCGCGTCGCCTGACATCAGCTTCGCATCGCGGGACGCCGCGCGGCAGCGGTCATTCCGCTCGGCTCTCGTACGGGATGCGCGATGCTGGACAGCATGGACAAGCGCATCGATCAGGTGACGGCACACGACGGCTCGTTCGACGTCCACCTCTGGCTGCCCGACCGGGGCAGCGGGCCCGGCATCCTGCTGGTCCAGGAGATCTACGGCGTCGGCCCGTACATCACCAAGGTCGCCGAGGAGCTCGCGGCGCGCGGCTACGTGGTGGCGGCGCCCGACCTGTTCTGGCGCCTGCGGCCGGGCTGGATCGGCGAGCACACCCCCGAGGGGACGGCCGCGTCGATCGAGCTGGCCTCCGGGTTCGACCTGCCGCAGGGCGTGGCCGACTGCGCGCTCACGCTCGTCCACCTGCGCGGGCTGCCCGAGGTGACGGGCGGGCTCGGGGCACTCGGGTTCTGCCTGGGCGGCTCGGTGGACTACATGCTCGCCACACAGGCCGAGCTCGACGCCGTCCTGTCCTTCTACGGCTCCGCCGTGCCGGAGGCCACCGGGCTGATGGAGCGGATCACCTCGCCGCTGCTGCTGATCTTCGGCGGGAGCGATCCGTACATCCCCCGGGAGCAGGTGGCCAAGGTCGAGGAGGCGGCGAAGGGACGGCCCGACGTGCGGGTGTACGTGGACGAGGAGGCCGGGCACGCCTTCCACAACAGCGAGTCGCCGACGTTCCACCACCCGGAGGCCGCCCGGCGCGCCTGGAGCATCGCCCTCGACTTCCTCGACACCCACCTCCCCGTCCCCTGACCACCTTCCTTCCTCCTCGCCTACGGGCGCCGCTCAGAGGACACTCCCTTTCGCCGCCCGCACTGGAGGCGCGAGGAGACGAGAGCGGGAGGGATCGGAGGGCTCGGCTCCCTTCCTCCCGCTCTCGACGCCGCCCGGTGGACGCCCCCCAGAAAGCAGGTGGAGGAGTAAAGGGAGCGGGTCAGGGAGGTGTGTGAAGGGCGGGGCGGGGCTGTCCCGGAGGACAGGTTCTCGTACCCCTGATGCGGCCCTCATGATGGTCCGATGGCGCGGACTTGGGAGCTGTGGGGAAATATCATCATCCCTGCGGTTATGGCGCTACCGCTGGCGGCAGCCCTGGCCTACCTCCTCGCCCGCCGCCGCGCCCGCTCGGGCCACCCGGCACCGGCCCGCACGGCGCTGGCCGACGTCGGCATCGTGGCCGGCACACTCCCCTGGCTGTGGATGATCCTCACCCCCGCCACCGGTCAGGAAGGAGTCAGTCTCGTCCCGTTCACCGACCTCGTCACTCTCGCCGGCGCGCCGCCCGGCGCGGTGTTGACGCAGGTCGGAGGCAATCTGCTGGTGTTCGCGGCCCTGGGCGCGCTGCTGCCCGTGCGCAGCTCCCGCTTCGCCTCCGCGGCGCGCGTGGCGGCCGTCGCCGCCGCCGCGTCGCTCACGGTGGAGGTTTTCCAGTACCTCCTGCGGCTCGGCCGCTACTCGTCCGTGGACGACGTGCTCGTCAACACGGCGGGTGCGGTGCTGGCCGCACTGGTTACTCGCCGCTGGTGGGCGGCCCCGATAAAGGCGCGCACGGTTTCCGAATAACGGTCGGTGGAAACCCTTTCCGGTTCGCCACATGGGCACGATTCGCTCAAAAGAAGCACGCGACCAACCTGCGTATCTGTGCGATCGTGGACAAGACGGGGCAAGTTCTCTGGAGACGCCAAACCCGGTTGGTGACAGAGGGTGGTCAAACGTGTTTGAATCCCCGGTACCCCACGATCCCCCCATCTATCGACGCATCGCCGACGGCCTCCGCGCCCGGATCCTGTCCGGCGAACTGCGCGACGGGGACCGGCTACCGGGCGAGAACGCGCTGATGGCCGACTACTCGATCGCCCGCGCCACCGCACGGCAGGCGCTGGCCGTCCTCATCAACGAAGGTCTTGCCGTCCCCAAACGAGGGTCGGGGGTCTACGTGCGCCTGTTCAAACCGATACGCAGGCACGGCTCGCGCCGCCTCGCGCGGGACCAGTGGGGTGAGGGACGCGCCATCTGGGACGCCGACGCGCGCGGCCGGCCGTTCACCGTGGACGAGGTGGAGGTGCTGCGCGAGGAGGTGCCCGAGGACGTGGCCGACATCCTGGACAGCCGCGAGTCGTGGGTCCGGCGGCGGCGCTACTCCGTGGACGGGCGGCCGGTGCAGCTCGCCACCTCGTACTTCCCCGCGCGCGCGGTCGAGGGCAGCGCCATCACGACAGCGGACACCGGGCCGGGCGGCGTCTACGCCAGGCTGCGCGACCTCGGGCTCGCGCCGGCGCACTTCACGGAGGAGATCCGGGCCCGCATGCCCGCGCCCAAGGAGACCGAGCTGCTGGGCCTGCCGGGCGGCACACCGGTGATCGTGATCGCCCGCACCGCGTACACGGCGGGCGGCATGCCCGTCGAGTACAACGAGATGGTGCTGGACTCGGCGGCCTACGTACTCCAGTACGACTTCGACGCGTAGGTCAAGCGAGGTTGTCAAGCGGGTACGTTGACCTGACCTTTGCGATCATAGATTTCTCTAGAGAAGTCGCGCACCCTTCAAGGAGATGGAACCTCGCAGGGGGCCCCGGAAGGATGCACCAGAATGTCCTTTGACCGGCACCTCGCCGACATCGCCCGGGAGTTTCCCCAGTGGACCATCTGGCGAAGCGACGCGGGCCGCTGGTGGGCGACACGTCACCAACCGCTCAGCGACGCGCAGCGCGACGCCGGATGCGCGATGACCATCGACGCGGACGACCCGGACGACCTGCGCGAACGACTCCGGGAGCAGGAGAGCAGGGCCGGCGATCCGGCCGCCGCGACCGGGGACCCGGAGCGGCGCGCCGGGCCCGCGCCGTCCTAGCGCGCGCCACCGGCCGCACCAGGCCGAGGGCGGGCGCACACACGAGCAGCCCGGTGCCGGGTCCAGCGTCTCGGCGGCCCCGGCACCGGGCCACCAACGGGGCCATGTGCGCGGAAGCCTCCGACCCGATCGGGGGCGGAGGCTTCCGCTCTTCATGGCCGCGTCCTCACTTGGCTGAGGACTCGGCCCGCGACGGCGTTACTGGCGCAGGTCCGACAGGCGGCCCAGGTTGACGTCGGTGTCGTCGGACAGCCGGGGTCCGTTCGGCGTTCCCGGTCGCGGCGCGTCGTCCTCGACGATGATGCGGACGTCGTCCTGGTCCGTGGGCTCCTGCGGTGAGCCGGGCAGGGGCGTGGTCGCCTCCTGACCCTCGAAGGCACGCTGGTCGAACGGCCGCTCACCCGGCGCCTGCTCCGGTGCCTGCCCCTGGTCCTGCGCCTGGTCCTGCGGTGAAGCGTCCGGCGAGGCGTGATCGCCCGGGGCAGCGTGGGCGTCGCGCGGGGTGCGGCCGACCGGCGCGGTGTGAGCGTCGTGCGGCGCGTGGTCGCTGGACGCGACGTGGTCGGACGGCGAGGCGTGGTCGGACGGCGAGGCGTGGTCGGACGGCGAGGCGGCGCCCCGGCCCCCCGGGTGGCCCTCACCCGCATGACTCTCACCAGCGTGGCCCTGCTCCAGCACCAGCGGCCCGGCCGCGCTCTCGGTCCGCATGAGGTCGCCCAGCACCGAGCCGATCTCGCTCAGCCGGCGCACGACCTCGGTGTGGGTGTTGGTCAGGTACTCGACGCGGCGGCCCGCGTGCTCGTCCAGCGCGGCCACGCGCCGGTTGGCCTCCTCCAGGGCGGAGTCGGCCTCGTTCCGGGCGGTGGTGAGAGTCCGGTCGGCCTCGGTGCTCGCCGACTCCAGCAGCCGGGCCGCCTCCTGCTCGGCACCGGTGACCAGCCGCTCGGCCTCGGCCCGAGCGGCGCGCAGGGTCTCGTCGGCCTCCGCGCGGGCGGTGGTGAGCTGCTCCTCGGCGTCGGAGCCGGCCTGCGCCAGCATGCCCTCGGCCGCCGCCGTGGCCTCGGCAACCCGGCGCTCGGCCTCGGCCTGCGCCGAGGTCAGGATCTCGTCGGCGGTCGCGCGGGCCGAGGACACGAGCCGCTCGGCCTCCGTCGCGGCGGCCTCGCGCAGCTGGGCGGCCTCGGTCTCGGCGTCGGCCCGCTTGGCCGCCGCCTCCTCCTCGCCGAGCTTGAGGATCTGCGCCAGCCTGGGACTGAGGTCCTCGTAGTTCTGCGGCGCCTCGACCATGCGCCGCCGGGCCTCGGCCAGCTCGACACGGCCCTGCTCGGCCTGCTCGATCGCCCTGGCCAGCCGTTCCTCGAGATCCCGTATCTGGTTGCGGGTCCGCGTCATGTAGTCGTGAACCTGACGGCGGTTGTAACCGCGCATCACGACCTCGAAGGTGTCCTCTTGCATCAGATCGGGAATGCTCTCGTGCTGGTTTGTCATGGGGGTTACCTAAAGGTTTGCGTGAGCCGGGGGATAACTGCGGGTTGTGAGGGTCTGGCAGCGAGACGTCAGGAAACGACTCTCCTGCCATCTGCCCACGTCCGCAAGCGGAACGCCTGACGTGGAGCGGGAATTACGATGGGGCGGGTGTACATCGCAGCGCTGGACGGCGGGGCCGTCCCCGACATTCACCCCGAGGCGTACATAGCGCCCGGCGCGGTCGTGGTCGGCAGGGTGCGCGTGGGACGCGCGTCCAGCATCTGGTACGGCTCGGTCCTCCGCGGCGACGACGAGCGGATCGAGATCGGCGAGGAGTGCAACGTCCAGGACCTGTGCTGCCTGCACGCCGACGCGGGCGAGCCGGCGATCCTGGAGCCGCGGGTGAGCCTGGGCCACAAGGCCATGGTGCACGGCGCGTACGTGGAGCGCGGCGCGCTGATCGGCATAGGCGCGATCGTGCTCGGCGGCGCCCGCGTCGGCGCCGGCAGCCTCATCGCGGCGGGCGCCGTCATCGGGCCCGGCAAGCGCATCCCGGCCGGCGTGCTCGTCGCGGGCGTGCCGGGCCGCGTCGTCCGCGAGCTCACCGACGACGACCGCGCCTCCTTCGCCCGCACGCCCGACAACTACATGGCCAAGGCGGTCAGGCACCGGCAGGCGTCAACGTCTTGATCAGCGCCGCGTCCGACACCGAGGCGGTGTTGAGCGGGTCGGCGTACTCCGGGAGCTCCGGGCGCAGGAAGTGGACGAAGTCGACGGTCATCTTGAGGTCGGGCAGGCCCTTGACCTGCTTGGCGTTGCCCTTCGCTGCGTCCTTCTTCAGCGTCGCGTAGCTGTCCCAGTCGGTGTACGCCGTGAGGCCCCACTGGAGCACCTCGGGCAGTTGCGCCGGCCAGCGCTGGGCGACCTTCCAGGCGCCGCCCTGCTCCCGGTACAACGCCGCCACGAGCCGCCCGGCCCTGGCCAGCACGAGATCGACCGAACCCGCCTTGACCGCGGTCTCCAGCGGCTTGGAGCTGCCGTTCAAGGTGTACTTCGCCTCGACCTGGCCGCTCTTCTCGGCGGTGCCCGTGGTCACGGACACCCAGTTCGGATTGGCGTACGAGGCGGGGACGCGGGCCATCAGCCCGCCGAGCGAGAACTTCCGCTTCGGCTTGGCGCCCTTCTTGCCCTCGACCTTCACCCGGGCGTACATCACGATGTCGCCGGCCAGTTCCTGGTACACGAACGGACCCCGGAAGCCGTCGAACCACGTCGACGTCTTGGGCTCCAGGTATAACGAGCCCTTCGCCGTGGTGTTCACGTCGAGCTTGGCGATGCGGTCGACGTCCTTCTCGGTGGCGCTCAACTTGGTCCACGCGGCCAGGTCGGTGGCCGCCGCGAACTCGGTGGACGCCCCGCCCACCTCGCCGCCGGGGGTGGGCGGCGAGGCCTTGGCCACGTCCAGCACGCCGGGAGCGGTCGGTGAGGGCTGCGCCGCGGTGATCGACCCGCACCCGGCGAGCCCGATCGCCACCACGAACATCCCTGCCATTTTCGCCCTCATACTCGGACATTCTGCCGTGTAAAGGCGGTTGTTGATCCCCAAGCGGCAAGTACGATGGCCGCCGTGCGCCCCTGGGATGCGTTCGCCGCCACCGAAGCGGACGTCCGCGCGATGGTCGCGGACCCGCGCTGGCAGGACCTTCCCGTACCCGTACGCGCCCAGGCGATCGCGTCGCGGACGCTGGTGACGCCCGACGGCGACCGGTGGCTCTTCGGGGCGCACGCGCGCTGGCACCTGCACGATCCGGCCGACGGCCGCTGGCATCCGGCCCCGCCGCCGCGAGGAGCGCGGGTGCGGCCCGCCGAGCACGCCGCCGCGGTGCTGCCCGCCCGGGTGATCCCCCGGGGGCCGGACTTCGCCGCCGAGCCGGGCTCGACGCAGGCGTTCGTCGGTCCGGACGTGCCCGACCACCTGACGGAGCAGGTCCGGGTGCTCGTACGGGCCGCGGGGCGCCGCTCGGAGCTCGACTTCCCGCTGACGGCGTTCGGCGAGATCTTCGCCGCTGACGTGCCGAGCACGGTCGCGGCCGTCTGGGGGGTCGTGATGTGGTGCGCGTACGCGCCGGCCTTCGACGGCAACGAGCGGCTGCTGACCATCTTCGGCGAGTACCTCCGCCGGCCTCTGCCGGGTGACGAGTGGGTGCGCTGGCTGCCCGCGCCGCCGCTGCTGGACCTCGTCCGGCTCGTCGCCGAGCGGCAACGGGCGGGCCGCTCCCGCGAGGCGCTCCGACTGACGGCGATCATGGCCGACACGGCGCACATCCTGCTGTCCGACACGCGCTTCCGGCCGCGCGCGCTGGCGCTGCTCACGATGGTCGAGCCGGCGCTGTCGCGGCCCGGGCTCGACGAGCGGGCCACGCGGCGCGACGACGAGTCCGTACGGCAGGCGTGGCTCGAACGCTGCCCCGCCCGGCTGGCGCGGGCCCTCCTGCCCGAGACCGACCCGGAGACGCACTTCGCGCACACGGTGTACGACCTGGTGGAGGCTCTGTCCTTCACCAGCGACCCGGCGCGGGCCGCCGCCACGCTGCTGGCCGACCTGTCCGACACGCGCGGGCTGCTGCCGGGGCGGCTGGACCACCGGCTGCGGCACGCGTACGCGGAGCTGGCCGGTGCGGGCCTGACGGGCACGTCGGCGGCTGAGACGACGAATCCTGACGGCTTCGAGGTCCTGGGGCCGTCCCAGCCCCTTCCGGGCCCTCCGGGGCGCCTGGGCGCGCCCACAGGCGCCTGGGCCCCGCCGCGCCCACCGAACGCCACCGGCGCGTGGTCCCCGGACGGCCCCACCGGCTCGTGGTCCCCGGCCGACGCCACAGGCGCCTGGACACCGGCGGACGACGCCGACAGCACCGGCGCGTGGGCCCCTGGCGGCCCCGCGGCGGCTCCCGGTCTTCCCGGCGTGCGCGCCGAGGAACGCCACACGGGCGGCTCTGTGCACCACATGGGCTCGCCTGGGCCTCACACGGGCTCCCCCGAACGACACGCAGGCTTCCCCGGGCCTCACCCGGGTGCGCCGGGGCACGCAGGCTCGCCCGGAAACGACGCGGGCTCCTCCAGGCCTCACACGGGCGCGCCGGATCGCGTGGGCGAGCTCGGGCGTAAAGGGCCGGGCGCCTTCGACCGGTCGGGCCGGCCGGACCGCCCCGGCGCGGACGATCGCGACGCCTGGCGGACCGGTGAGCGCGGCGGGTCCGGCCTCTTCCGCCGCTCCGGCGAGCGCGGGCGCTCCGACGCTCCCCAGACAGGAAGCACCGGCCGGACAGGAAACACCACCCAAGGCGGAAACACCGGCCCGAGCGAAAACATCGGCCCGGGCGAAGACATCGGTGCGCCGGACACCGGTGCGCGGGACACCGGCCCAGGAGGAAGCCCCGGTGCCGGGGACACCGGCCGGGGAGAGAACACCGGTGCCGGGAACACCGATGCACGGGACGCCAATGCGCGGGACACCGGCAAGAGCGACACCGATCTCCGGAACGCCGGGCCGGGCGGGGCCGGCCGAGGGTGGAGCGTGAGTGGGCGGCTCCCTCAGATCGTGGGCGGCCGGAGCGTGCCCGACGCCACCGGCGGCGAAGGGACCCGGTCAGGACGTCTGAAGGCGGCGGTGGCGAGGCGGATGCTGTCGCGGATGCCGCGTGGTGCCGGTCCGCGCCGGCAGCGCGTCACGTCCGGCTTCGAGATCGAGCCGCCCGACCGGGCCACCGCGGCGGCCGTGCTGGGCGCCGCGTACGCCGCCGGGCTGGCGTGGCAGGCCGTGTCGGGGGCGAGGGTGCCGGGACGGGGGTTCGCGGGGCAGGCCGCGCTGGTGCGCAGGATCGTCCACGAGCGAGACGATCTTCCCTCCTAACCCACTAATACCGTTATTTCACTCTCGCCTCCCCTATAACGTTCCAAGACCCCAAGTGCCGCTATTTAGCTGAATTGTGATCTCTGTTTGGGGAAATGACCCCCGTGGGGCCCCGGCGGCGCGCAAAGGAATGACTCCGATGGGCCATGTCGCCCGAAGGGCCCCAGCCGTAACCTCGTAGAGGGTGTGGGCTGCGGAAGGAAGGACGACGCGGTGGGGCACGACGACCTGGACTCTCGGGTCCACGACCGTGTCGCGTTGGACGAGATTGCGCTCTACGCCGAGGTACTTACCGCTGTTGCCATCAGCGAGCGGCGGCTGACCTTGGACGAGCTCGACGACGCGCTCGGATTGCGGACTTCAGCGAGTCGCTGAAGAACGATCACCATGACCTGGTCCCGGACTCCTGAGGGGTCCGGGACGGTGGTGTGGAGGGTGGCTCACCTCCCACGACATGACTAGTCAGTTCGCCGGCCACCCTCCTACGAACGGACGACTACGAACGGACGAGGCGCGCGATCGCCGCCGACGCCTCCTTGACCTTCGCCTCGGCCTCCGGACCGCCGCTGTTGATGGCCTCGGCCACGCAGTGCGCGAGGTGGTCCTCAAGAAGGCCCAGCGCGACCGCCTGCAGCGCGCGCGTCGCCGCCGAGACCTGGGTGAGCACGTCGATGCAGTACGCGTCGTCGTCCACCATCCGCTGCAGGCCCCTGATCTGCCCCTCGATGCGCCGGAGCCGCGTCAGATAGGCCTGCTTGTCACCGGTGTAGCCGTGCATGGTCACCACGATATCCGCATCCGGGATGTGTCATCTGAGGTCCGCGATCAGCTTGTCCCACTGCATGCCGACCTCGGCGGCCGAGTGGCGCAGCGCGGTGTCGAGCGCCCCGGCGGC
Organism: Nonomuraea sp. NPDC050691; assembly: GCF_040654455.1. NCBI lineage: Bacteria > Bacillati > Actinomycetota > Actinomycetes > Streptosporangiales > Streptosporangiaceae > Nonomuraea > Nonomuraea sp. NPDC050691. Next base: position 81,125 of record NZ_JBFAIA010000005.1, on the reverse strand, counting down.
CAGCGACCGCCGTCTTCGCTCGTCGTCGATGAGCGCGAGCAGCGCCGTCGCGAACATCTCCAGCTCGACGTCGCCGTCGCCCTCCGGCACCAGCACCCCGTTGTAGCCCGTGGCCACGAACTCCGTGGGCCCCCGCGAGCCCTCGAAGGCCACCACGGGAACCCCGCACCCCATGGCCTCCAGCACGGTCATGCCGAGGTCGCCGTTGCGCGAGGTGTTGACCACGATCGACGCCTTGGCGAACTCCCCCGCCAGGTCGGGGGTCATGCCCATGAAGTAGACGTGGTTGTGCAGGTCGAGGTCGCGCACCAGCGCGCGCAGCCGCCGCTCCTCGGAGCCGCCGCCGTACAGCCGCAGCCGCCAGTCGGGCCGCTTGTCGGCCACGGTGGCGAACGCCCTGATCAGCCGGTCGTACCCCTTGACCGGGATCCACCGCCCGCCGGCGGCGACGATGCGGTTGTCCATCCGCGAGCGCGGCCACAGACCGGCCGGCAACGCGTCGGGCACCGTGTGGATGGCCGGCGACTCGTCGAGGAGCCTGGTCCACTCCTCGGCGGCCGCGTCGGTGGCGGTGGCGACCGCCTGCAGCCGGGGGTAGAAGCGCTTGACCGGCGCGGGCACCGCCGGGCGCCCCCACTCGCGGGCGATCTTGAGCAGGTCGCGCGGGGCGTGCCGGGCGGCCTGGACGCCCAGCGCCGGTCTGGTGGTGATGAGCACGTCGGACTTGAGGTTGCGCAGCAGCCGCCACAGGGCGACCTCCGCGCGCACCTGGCCGCGCGGCAGCAGGCGCCGGCTCCCGGGCCTCGCGTCGATGATCGAGCGCATGGTCACGTCCGGCCCGACGGGGAAGAACGGCCGGTCCTTGTGCCGCCTGACGCTGATCACCTCGACGTCGTGCCGCTCGGACAGCGCGGTGGCGAGGTTGAGTGTGGAGCGCACGTCGCCGCGCATGCCGTACGCGGAGGAGAGCAGCAGGGTGATCTTCACCCGCCCACCTCGATCCGCAGCTCGTCGTCGGCCGTGTAGCAGGGCCGGATGGGCACCCCGTCGATCCGGGCCGACGGGTAGTGCAGGCGGCGGCGCTTGCCGTCGACGTCGTCGAGCCGCGAGCCGAGCTTCAGCGGCGTGGCCACGCCCTCGACCTCCAGCGCCGCCTCCCAGGTGCCGGCCTGGTCGGGGTCGGCCGCGAGCACGTCCACCAGGGAGAACGCGGCGTGGAAGCGCACGCCCTGCACGGTCGCCCAGGTGCGCCGCATGAGGTCGCCGGACTTCCTGCGGTGCAGGGCGAGCCTGGCCTCGTGGCGGGCGTCGTCGTCCTCGAGGCCGGTGAAGGCCAGCAGGCCCATCACCTCCATGCGGCCCTCCCTGAACCAGATCGAGCGCACCTCCGCGACCGGCTCGGCGTCAGCGATCTTCAGCGCGAGGTAGCCGTTGCGGGTGCGGTAGGAGCGGTAGGCGAGGGTGCGCTTGCACAGCGCGTACGCGTCGAGGTGGTCGAGGGAGAAGCCCGGATCGACGCTGCGCAGCCGCACGCGCTTGCCGTCGCGCCGCAGGTAGGCGTCCCAGCGCCCGGCCGTCAGCATGAGCGGAGCCAGCGAGACGGCCAGCGTGGCCTCGCCCGCTCGGGCCCCCGGGGTGCCGAGCAGCACGTCGCGTTCGACCCCCGTCGCCCGGTGCCTGAGCACGAGCTCCGTGCCGTCACTCAGGGGCTCCTCCATGGCCAGCCGGAGGGAGAGCACATCGGCGAGCGTGACTTCCGCGTCTGTGACCACGACGCGCATCGCGAGCCCCCTCCCCGTCGAATGAAGCCATGCGACGTTGAGGTTACCGTGATTTTCCCGTTATGTGGATGGCGGATTTCTTGCGGGTGCCTGCCCTGACATGCGGAACTCCTCCACTTTGCCTGTGGAGGAGTTCCGACTTCCCGGGTCAGGTAGGGGTTTTCACGGATTTGATCAGGAGCTGGGCGACGTCCACGACCTCCAGCGACTCCTTGGCCTCACCGTTGTTCTTCTTCTCGTTGATCGCGTCGCCGAGCATCACCATGCAGAACGGGCACGCGGTGGAGACGGTGTCGGGATCGGTGGTCAGCGCCTCGTCCACGCGCTCGGTGTTGATGCGCTTGCCGATGCGCTCCTCCATCCACATGCGCGCGCCGCCGGCGCCGCAGCAGAAGCCGCGGTCCTTGTGTCGGTGCATCTCCTGGGTCTGCACGCCGGGCACCTTGGACATGATGTCGCGCGGCTGGGAGTAGACCTTGTTGTGGCGGCCGAGGAAGCACGGGTCGTGGTAGGTGATCTTCTCCTCGATCGGGGTGATCGGGGTCAGCTTGCCCTCGTCGACCAGCTTGGCCAGCAGCTGGGTGTGGTGCACGACCTCGTACGTACCGCCGAGCTGCGGGTACTCGTTCGCGAGCGTGTTGAAGCAGTGCGGGCAGGTGGCGACGATCTTCTTGACGCCGGCCTCGTTGAGGGTCTCGATGTTCTGCTGCGCGAGCATGTTGAACAGGTACTCCATGCCCAGGCGGCGGGCCGGGTCACCGGTGCACGCCTCCATGGGGCCGAGCACGGCGAACTTGACGCCCGCGATGTGCAGCAGCTCCGCGACCGCCTTCGTGGTCTTCTTGGCCCGGTCCTCCAGGGCTCCGGCGCACCCGACCCAGAAGAGGTACTCGGTGTCCTCGGGCATCTTCTCGTCGATCAACTCGACCTCGAAGTCGAGCTCCTCGATCCAGTCGGCCCGCTTCATCTCGGACATGCCCCACGGGTTGCCCTTGTTCTCCAGGTTCTTGACCATCACCCCCGCCTCGGACGGGAACGACGACTCGACCATCACCTGGTAGCGGCGCATGTCGAGGATGTGGTCGATGTGCTCGATGTCCACCGGGCACTGCTCCACGCAGGCGCCGCAGTTGGTGCACGACCACAGCACGTCGGGGTGGATCACGCCGTCCTCGCCGACCAGCGGCTTCTCCAGCAGCGCCAGCACGTCGGTGTCGGCGTGGCTGGTGTCGGCCCCGGCCAGCAGGTACGGGGCCACCTTGAAGGCGTGGTCGCGCTGGTCGAGGATGAGCATCTTGGGCGACAGCGGCTTGTCGGTGTTCCACGCCGGGCACTGCGACTGGCATCGCCCGCACTCGGTGCAGGAGTAGAAGTCGAGGAAGCCCTTCCACGTGGTGTCGCCGATCTTGCCGCGGCCGAGCCGCTCCGCGTCGAGGTCCTCGTCCTCGAAGTCCACCGGCTTGCCGTCGATGCGCAGTTCGGGCGCCCCGCCGAGGCCGTCGGGACGGCGGGAGAACAGCACGTTCAGCGGCGCGGTGAAGATGTGCAGGTGCTTGGAGTTGACCACGATCACCAGGAACACCAGCATGAAGCCGATGTGCAGCAGCAGCGCGATCTCCTCCAGCAGCGAGCTGTGCGGCAGCGCCTCGCCGAGGGCGAGCGAGACGAACGCGCCCGAGGAGTAGGGGAAGTTGCCGTTGGCCGCCGACGCGCCGCGGGCCAGGAACAACGTCCAGATGATGTTGAAGATCATGAACAGGACGAGCCAGGCGCCGCTCAGGTGCGAGCCGGAGAAGCGCGAGCCGCGGCCCAGCGTCTTGGGCGAGTTCTTGATCCGGATGGCCGCGAACGCCACGAGGCCCAGCAGACACGCGACCGCGATGAAGTCCTGCAGGAAGCCCAGCACGGCCCACTGCCCGACGAGCGGGATGTGGAAGTCGGGACGACCGGTGATCGCGCCCTGCACGATCGCGCCGTACGCCTCGATGTAGACGGTCAGCAGGATGAAGAACGCCCACATGACGAAGAAGTGGGCGACACCGGACGGAGTCCACTTCAGCAGCTTCTTCTGGCCGAACACCTCGACGAGCTGCGCCTTGACCTCCTCGCCGGCGTGCGTCCTGGCGTACTCCAGGCGTTCGGGCGCGGGCGGCCCGACGGTGGCGAGCTTGTAGAGGAACTGCGCCCGACGGCCCGCCACGGCCACCGCCAGGACGGTCATGACGAGTCCGATGATGGCTACCCAGAGCACGGGCCCTCCCACAGACGACGTTGGCTGCCAGCGTACGAGCGCCGGTCCGCCACGCAACGACCAGGTATCCCCAGAATCCTACCCATCGGTAACATAATGGGGGTAACGCGACCCACCCTATGGCCACAGGCCGTTACAGAACAATGCTCTATGGCGCTCTACGGCGTGAAGTAGCGCTGGAGCGTGGGCGCCAGCAACTCCACCAGCTCCTCCGGGTCGGCCCCGGCCATCGGCTCCAACTTGAGCACGTACCGGGCTATCAGCACCCCGAACATCTGGGCGAAGGCCGCCTCGATCCGCAGGTGCGGCACCCCCATCGTGTCGGCCACCTTGAACAGCAGCGCGTTCGAGACGAACTCCCGGAACATCGAGGCCGCGTAGTCGTGCGTCATCGCCGAACGGATGAGGGCGATCATCGGCTCGCGCGTCTCCGGCGTGGCGGTCACCGTGAGGATCAGCCGGACCAGCCGCTCCCCGATCTCCTCGCGCGGGCCGTCGAGCAGGGCCGGCACGACCTGCTCGGGCGTCAGCGGCAGCCGCATCGCCGCCGCGAACATGCCCTCCTTGGTGTCGAAATAGTGGTGCACGAGCGCCGGATCGACCTGCGCCTCCCGGGCGATGCCCCGGACGGTCGCCTTGTCGAACCCCTTCTCGGCGAACACCCGCCGGGCCGCCGCCAGGATCTCCCCCCTGGTGTCGGCCGCCCCCGGCCTGCGCCCGGGCCCCCTCTTGACCGTCATGCGGACGCCGCGAGGTGCAGACGGGCGAACGCGAGCGCCTCGGCGAGGTCGTCGATCCGCTCCGTACGGCTGGCCGCCTTGCGCGTGTTGATCTCCAGCACCACCAGCCCGTCGTAGCCGGAGCCCGCCAGGCGCTCCAGGATCGGCGCGCACGGCTGGGTGCCGCGCCCGGGCACCAGGTGCTCGTCCTTGTTCGTCACGCCCACGCCGTCGGCCAGGTGCAGGTGCGCCAGGCGGTCACCGAGCTTGGTGGCCATCTCCATGGCGTCGGAGCCCGACACGGCCGTGTGCGACAGGTCCAGCGTGACGTGGGGGAAGTCGTAGTCGATCGGATTCCAGTCGGGTGAGTACGGTACGACGTCGTTGTTCCTCGCGCGCAGCGGGAACATGTTCTCCACCGCGAAGATCACGTCGGTCTCGTCGTGCATGCGCGCGATCCCGGTCTCGAAGTCGCGGGCGTACTCGCGCTGCCAGCGGAACGGCGGGTGGACCACGACCGCGGACGCGCCGAGCCGCTCGGCCGCCTCACGGGCCCTCACCAGCTTGGCCCACGGGTCGCGCCCCCAGACGCGCTGCGTGACGAGCAGGCAGGGGGCGTGGATGGCCAGGACGGGCACCTGGTAGTGGTCCGACAGGCGCTCGATCACGTCGATGTCCTGGCTCACGGGGTCGGCGCCGACCATGATCTCGACACCGTCGTAGCCCAGGCGAGCGGCGAGCTCGAACGCGTCAGGGGTGCGTTCCGGATATACCGAGGCGGTGGACAATGCGATCTTCGCATTGGGCACGCGGATGACGTCAGCCACCTTGCCAGCCTAAGCCGGTGACGGGGCTCTGCGGCGCGCCCCCTACGGTTGGGTCATGCCCCGGATCGCAAAAGGAGCCATCCCGAGCCCCAACATCTGGAACACCCCGCAGCTGTACGAGCTGGAGAACCGCGCCGTCGACCCCGACGGCGCGGCCGAGGCGGCCATGCGGGCGATCCGGCCGTGGGACGGCGCCACCGTGCTCGACATCGGCTGCGGCACCGGCTACCACCTGCCGGGCCTGTCGGCCGCCGCGGCGCGGGTGATCGGGGTCGAGCCGCACGGCGACCTGGTGACGCTGGCCCGCCGCCGCTGCGCCGGGCTGCCCAACGTGGAGGTCCACGCCGCCGCCGCGCAGGACCTCCCGCTGCCCGACATGTCGGTGGACGTCGCCGTCGCGCGCTGGGCGTACTTCTTCGGTCCCGGCAGCGAGCCGGGCCTGCGCGAGCTGTCCCGGGTCGTGCGGCGCGGCGGCGCGGCCTTCGTCATCGACCTCGACGCGGGCCGCGGGGCGTTCGGCCGCTGGTTCTCGCACACGGTGCCCACGTACTCGGCGCGCGAGGTCGAGGCGTTCTGGACGCGGCACGGCTGGCAGCGGCGGGAGCTCGACCTGCGGATGGTGTTCGAGCGGCGGGCCGACCTGGAGGCCGTGCTGCGCATCGAGTTCACGCCGGACGTGGCCCGGCAGGCCATCGCGGAGACGCCCGGCCTGGAGCTGGACTACCCCAACGTGCTGCGCTGGCGCCTGTTCTGACCCCTTGACCTTGACATTGGCGTCAACGTTTACGGTGGGGCCATGCGCATCGGAGAGCTGGCCGGACGTACAGGGGCGAGCACCCGCTCGCTCCGCTACTACGAGCAGCACGGGCTGATCACCTCACGACGGGGCGCCAACGGCTACCGCGAGTACGCCGAGGACGACGTCCGCCTCGTGGCGGAGATCCGCACGCTGCTGTCGGTGGGGTTCACCCTCGAGGACACCCGGCCGTTCGTGGCCTGCCTGCGGGCCGGCCACGCGACGGGCGGGGCGTGCCGCGAGTCGGCCGAGGTCTACCGGCGCAAGCTGGCCGAGATCGACGACGAGATCCGGAACCTGCTCGCCCGCCGCGCCGAGGTCGCGGCCCAGCTCGGCGAGTCCTGCTCCGGCTGCGTCACCCGGGGATCCGCCCTGGGCGCCACCCGAGGTCTCACCCTAGGAGAGAAATGATCACGCTCACCACCGCGAACTTCGACGAGCAGGTCCTGCGCGCCGACAAGCCCGTGCTCGTCGACTTCTGGGCCGAGTGGTGCGGGCCCTGCCGCATGGTCGCGCCGGTGCTCCAGGAGATCGAGAACGAGTACGGCCTCGCCATCGGCAAGCTCAACACCGACGAGAACCCCGAGATCATGACGCGGTACGGCGTGCTCAGCCTGCCCACGCTGCTGCTGTTCGAGAACGGGGAGCCGGTGCGCCAGATCATCGGCGCCAAGCCCAAGCGCATGCTGGTCTCCGACCTCGGCCTGGCGTGACACCGGAGGCGACCTCCGGCCTCACCGCGATTGTCGGTCGGGGCCGCTAGCCTGCTCGACATGGCCAAGACTGCCCCCAAACCCGGTTACCGCTGCGCCGAGTGCGGCTGGCGTACCCCCAAATGGGTGGGCCGGTGCGGCGAGTGCCAGGCGTGGGGCACGGTCGACGAGGAAGGCGCCCGCGCCGGCGTCAACGTCGTCCAGGCCGGCGCCACCACCGGCCCCGCCCTGCCGATCGGCAACGTCAAGGCCGAGGTGGCGATCGCCCGCACCACCGGGGTGAGCGAGCTCGACCGGGTCCTCGGCGGCGGCCTGGTGCCCGGCGCGGTCGTCCTGCTGGCCGGCGAGCCCGGCATCGGCAAGTCCACGCTGCTGCTGGAGGCCGCGGCCCGCATGGCCGAGCGTGACACCGTCCTCTACGTCACCGGCGAGGAGTCGGCCGCGCAGGTCCGCCTGCGCGGCGACCGCATCGGCGCCATCCGCGACACCCTCTACCTCGCCGCCGAGACCGAGCTGTCGGCCCTGGTGGCCCACGTCGAGAAGGTCCAGCCCCGGCTGCTCGTGGTCGACTCCGTGCAGACGATCGGCTCGGCCCAGGCCACGGGCGTGCCCGGCGGGGTCACCCAGGTCCGCGAGGTCGCCGCCAACCTCGTGCGCCTGGCCAAGGAGCGCAACATGGCGACCGTCCTCGTGGGCCACGTCACCAAGGAGGGCTCCATCGCCGGCCCCCGCACCCTGGAGCACCTCGTCGACGTCGTGCTCAACTTCGAGGGCGACCGCCACTCCCGGCTGCGCATGGTCCGCGCCATCAAGAACCGGTTCGGCCCCACCGACGAGGTCGGCTGCTTCGACCTGCACGAGCGCGGCATCGAGGGCATCACCGACCCGAGCGGGCTGTTCGTCTCCCGGCGCAGCAGGCCGGTGCCCGGCACCTGCGTGACCGTGACCGTCGAAGGCACCCGGCCGCTCCCGGCCGAGGTCCAGGCCCTGGTAGCCCGCACCGAGGCGCAGCAGCCCCGGCGCACCTCCTCCGGTCTCGACACCTACCGCGTGCAGATGATCCTGGCCGTGCTGGAGCGGCGGCTCAACGCCAAGCTCGGCGGCTGCGACGTGTTCACCGCGACCGTGGGCGGCATCAAGCTGGCCGACCCGGCGGTCGACCTGTCCGTGATGCTGGCCGTGGCCAGCGCCGCCGGCGACAAACCGCTCCCGGCCGGGCTCGTCGCCATGGGCGAGGTGGGTCTCGCGGGCGAGCTGCGGCCGGTCAAGGACGTGCGGCGGCGGCTCAGCGAGGCCGCCAGGCTGGGCTTCCGCCGGGGGCTGGTGCCCGCCGGCTCGCTCGAGGAAGGCGGTCGCAGGCGCGACGGGCAGCGCTCTCTGGTGCCCGTCGGGCCGGTCACGTTCGCCCCCGGATTCGAGGTGGTGGAGGCGGAGAACGTCTGGGACGCTCTCACACACGTCACATAGCGCCGCTAAGCTGGGCTTGACTATTTCGACACGGGGGTCTGGTGCCAAACGACAGGAGTCTGGACGACCGCCGTCGCGAAGCCCTGGCCGCGGTGGCCCCGGGCACACCGCTGCGCGACGGCCTGGAGCGGATCCTGCGCGGACAGACCGGCGGGCTCCTCGTGCTCGGCTACAACAGCGAGGTCGAGCAGCTCTGCAGCGGCGGCTTCGAGCTCGACGTCGACTTCTCGGCCACCCGGCTGCGCGAGCTGGCCAAGATGGACGGCGCGATCGTGGTCAGCGACGACCAGAAGATCGTACGCGCCGCGGTCCACCTCGTCCCCGACCCGGCCATCCCCACCGACGAGTCCGGCACCCGCCACCGCACCGCCCAGCGCGTCGCCCGGCAGACCGGCCTGCCGATCATCGCGATCAGCAAGTCGATGCGGATCATCGCCCTCTACCTCGACGGCATCCGCTACGTCCTGGAGGAGTCGGCGGCCATCCTGTCCAAGGCCAACCAGGCCCTGGCCACCCTTGAGCGCTACAAGCACCGCCTCGACGAGGTGTCCGGCACGCTGTCGGCCCTGGAGATCGAGGACCTGGTGACCGTGCGCGACGTGGCGGCCGTCGCCCAGCGGCTGGAGATGGTGCGGCGCATCTCCGACGAGATCAAGGGCTACGTGGTCGAGCTCGGCACCGACGGCCGGCTGCTCTCCCTCCAGCTCGACGAGCTGGTGGCGGGCGTCGACTCCGAGCGGGAGCTGGTGGTGCGCGACTACCTCCCGGCGCCCTCCGGCCGGCGCGCCCGGCGCCTGTCGGAGGCCATGCACGACCTCGACGAACTGTCCGGCAGCGCCCTGCTCGACCTGACGGTCGTGTCCCGCGTCCTCGGCCACGACGGCGGCGAGACCCTCGACACGCCGGTCAGCCCGCGCGGCTTCCGCCTGCTGGCCAAGGTGCCCCGGCTGCCGGCCACGGTGGTGGACCGCCTGGTCAACCACTTCGGCGGGCTGCAGAAGCTGCTCGCGGCCAGCATCGACGACCTGCAGGCGGTCGGCGGGGTGGGCGAGTCGCGTGCCCGCAGCGTCCGCGAGGGCCTGTCACGCCTGGCCGAGTCCTCCATCCTCGAACGCTACGTCTGACCCGCCTTCGGCACCTCCGACTGCTGCGTCCTCCTCTTCCTGCCCTCTCAGCCGTCCACGCCTGATGGCGGCACGGGGGTCGCGCACACCGAGGCCGCCCGCGCCTCCCTGAGACTGCCGGCCACCGAACGCCCCATGCGCCCCCCTGTCCTTCGTCGTGGCGGCGGGCGATGACGGATGTGCGGGCGCGGAAGCGCGGGGGTGGTGGCGGGGATGTGCCGCACGGCGTCCGCGGCGGATGAACGCGCTCATCGCCGCGCGAGGGGCATGGCCTGGCGGCCCTCGCCCGCTCCAGCGACCGCCCCACGTGAGGAACGAGTCACGGTCGTGGGCCTTCGACGCCTGGCGTCGTCCGACGCCGTGGAGGGGTCGGGCCGCTCTCGTCACCTGAGGTGGAAGACCCCCTTGGGGCTCCTCAGCTTGCCCATGCGCGCCACCGCCACGTACGTGCCCGGCAGAGCCGTGGCCGGCGTCGTGCGGCAGTCGTCGCTGGAGCGGCGCCGGTCCCAGTCGAGCGTGCGGACGTACGGGATGCCACGCTCCAGCTCGCGCAGCTCGGCGGCGGGCCCGCTCACGCAGTCGGCCGTGGACCAGATGCGGTCCTCGCCCGAGGTGATGCGGATCTCCAGCGCCCGCGGCCCCACGTCGGCCCGGCACATGACGGGCCCGGTGTTGACCAGCGTGACCAGGAAGTTGGGCCACGCGCCGCCGGTGTAGACATCCTGCTTGCCCTGCAGGCTCAGCACCAGGTCGCCCTCGGCGCACGGCTGTCCCTCACGGGCCGGCCTGGCGTCGGCCACGGCCGGGGTGGCGGCCCTGCTGGGACTCGGCTGGGGCGTCGGGGTGGCCGTGCCGAGGGCGAGGGTGCGCAGGCCTGCCAGCAAGGGGTCGGCGGAGGGCGACTCGCTCGTGGAGGACTCGGCGCTGGAGGAGCGCTGCGGCCCGTCGGAGCCGCTGGAGCACGCCCACGCCACCACGGCCACGACCACCAGCACCGCGATGAGCACGCTCATCCGCCGCCGCCAGTAGACGTCACCGCCACCGCCGTCGCCGTCGCCACGCATCGTATCCGGGTCCATACTCACAGCATGGTAATGGTACGGCTACTTAGCGTGACGACACGCCGATGCCTTCGGTCTCGGCATACGCTGGGGCGCGTGGTTGAGCCGAACCTCCTGCACGTACCCATTCTGGAGTGGTACGAGTCCAACGCCCGGGATCTCCCGTGGCGCGCCGCCGACGCCACCCCGTGGGGCGTGCTGGTGAGCGAGATCATGCTCCAGCAGACGCCCGTCGTACGCGTGCTTCCCGTATGGCAGGAGTGGATGGAGCGCTGGCCCACCCCCAAGGCGCTGGCCGCCGAGCAGCCGGGCGAGGCCGTGCGTCACTGGGGCCGGCTCGGCTACCCGCGCCGCGCCCTGCGGCTGCACGCCTGCGCCCGGGCCATCGCCGAGGAGCACGGCGGCGAGGTGCCCTCCGACCACGCCACGCTGCTGGCGCTGCCGGGCATCGGCGAGTACACGGCGGCGGCCGTCGCGAGCTTCGCGTACGGAGGCCGGCACGCGGTGCTGGACACGAACGTGCGCCGGGTGTTCGCCCGAGCGGTGCGGGGCGAGGAGTACCCGCCGGTCGCCACGTCGGCGGCCGAGCGGCGGCTGGCCGAGGCCCTGCTGCCCGAGCTGGGGGCCGCCCGCTGGGGGGTGGCGGTCATGGAGCTGGGGGCGCTGGTGTGCACGGCCCGCGCGCCGCGCTGCGCCGACTGCCCCGTCACGCACGCCTGCGCCTGGCGGCTGGCCGGCAAGCCGCCGCACGAGGGACCGGCCCGCAAGGGGCAGACGTACGCGGGCACCGACCGGCAGTGCCGTGGCCGTCTGCTCGCGGTGCTGCGCGCGGCGCACGGCCCGGTGCCCAAGGAGGCGCTGGACGTGGTGTGGGACGACGCGGTGCAGCGGGAGCGCGCCCTGGACGGCCTGGTCGCCGACGGCCTCGCCGAAGCTCTGGACGACGGCACCTACCGCCTCCCGCACTCCTGACCACGCGCCACCTCACGGACCCTGACCACCACGCCTTACCCGCACGCGTCCCCGACTGCTTCATCCAGGCGCGTGCGGCCCCAACGCCGTCATGACCAGTCGACATCCCCGGCTGGTTCGGCCCCCTGGACCCGGTAAGCCCCTCAGGCGGCTCGACGCCCCCGCTCTCAGGTGAGCGACCTGGCCGGGCCGATCGGACGACCCGGCCGGCCCCTTCAGCCTCTCAGGCGGCGAGCTGGAGCCCGAGGCCGGTGAGGTTGGAGCGGGCCCAGTCGAGCTCCTGCGCCAGCATGGACACCAGGGCGCCCGGCCCCTTGGCGCGGCCGGGGACCGCGAGGTTGTGGGTCTCCACCTCGATGTGCGCGCTGCCGCTGACCGCGCCGGACAGCATGGCCGTGAGCGTGTCGTGCAGCACCGCGCCCGTGCTGGGCGTCTCGCCCGTGTGGTTGTGGACGTGGCCGAGCTTGACCACCGGCGCGCCGGCGGCGGCCAGGCCCCGCAGCGCCGCGCCGGCCTCCTCGGAGCCGCAGGCCAGGTGGCAGGCGTCGAGGCACACCCCCAGGTGCTCGGAGTCGATGCCGCACACCCGCTCCAGCGCCTGCTCGGTGGTCTCCAGGACGCAGCCGGGCCACGGCTCGAAGCCGACGCGGATCGTCTTGCCGGTGACGCTGTAGATGCCGCGCAGCTCGCGGGCCAGCCGCTCCAGGCGGCGCGTGGCGATGGAGTGGAGGTCGGCCGGCCAGTCGCGGCGCCAGCCGATGGGGATGGTGGAGATGCTGCCGAACCTGACGTCGTCGGGCAGCAGGAACGCCAGGATCTTGGCCAGGGCCATCGTGTAGCGGTAGCGCTCGGGCTTGGCCCAGTCGGGGCCGGGGACCTCCTGGTTGCGCCCGCCCGTGCCGTTCAGGCTCACGACCTCCAGGCCGCGCTCCTCCAGGGAGCGGCGCAGCCGTACGAGCTCGATGCGGTCGGCCGTGAGGTGGTCGGCCACGCTCGGCGAGAGCCACAGACCGATGCCCATCCGCTCGACACCCAGCCGCTTGCGCACCGGCACCGCGTAGCGGGTGAGGTGGGCGATCAGGTTCTCGAGGTCCTCGGCGGGGTGGACGCCCGCGTTGTAGGCGAGGTGTACGAGCGTTCCGTCGTCGTGACGCAGGCGCATCGGTTTCCTCCACGGCTTTCGCATTGATCGTTGGCATCACCCGGTCAGGGATCGCGTGGGACCCTGCCGAGCATGCCCGCTCCGGGTGACGCACGCGTCCGCCCTGGGTTGACTGCCTCGTACTCCCCAGGGAGCAGTCCCACCCTAGGTAAACGATCTTGCGGCTTACTTGGGGAAGACTTGGCGATGCTCTACACAGAGTAGTACTACTCGCCGTCGCAGGCACACTTTCCCGGCCAACAATTCCGCAACGACCTTCTGAGCCGTCCCACGCCGCTGCTGGGAGCCGGGTTGCCTGAGCGGTCACACCGGAGAATCTGCAGCGGCCACCTGACGAGCAGGACGCGGGTAAAGGCCGCGGACGCGTGGGCCGCGGACACGTGGGCCTGAGGGAGGCCGGGCCCGGACGCGCGGTCATGGGATGCGCGGAACGCGGATACGTGAGCCGCAGACGCGCGGGACCCTCGACACACCGAGCCCTGGACGCGGGCCGCGGATACGTGAGCCGCAGACGCGCGGACCCTCGACACGCCGAGCCCTGGACGGGCGGGCCGTAGACGTGCGAAAAGGGGCCGTGGACGTGTGAAAACAGGGAAGCCCCCGTGTGAGCTGGTCACACGGGGGCTTCGGTGCGCCCTTGCGGGCGGCGTCAGTGCTGGATCGAGCCGGCGATCGCGGCGGCCGAGTCGGGCACCTGGGACGACGCGTTCTCACCGACGAAGATGAACTTCGCGTTGTCGCCCTCGCCCTCGATGGTCACCTTGATGACCTGCCCCGGACGGAGCTCGCCGTACAGGATCTTCTCCGACAGCGAGTCCTCCAGCTCGCGCTGGATGGTGCGCCGCAGCGGACGGGCGCCCATGACCGGGTCGTAGCCACGGTCGGCCAGCAGCTGCTTGGCCTCGGGCGAGACCTCGAGCCCCATGTCGCGGTCCTTCAGGCGAGCCTCGACCTGCGAGAGCATCAGATCCACGATCTGGATGATCTCGACCGGCGTCAGCTGGTGGAAGACCACGATGTCGTCGACACGGTTGAGGAACTCCGGCCGGAAGTGCTGCTTGAGCTCCTCCTGGACCTTCGCCTTCATCCGCTCGTAGTTGGACTCGGTGTCGTTGGACTTGGCGAACCCGACCCCGATGCCCTTGGAGATGTCGCGGGTGCCGAGGTTGGTGGTCATGATGATGACCGTGTTCTTGAAGTCCACCACGCGGCCCTGGGCGTCGGTCAGGCGACCGTCCTCCAGGATCTGCAGCAGCGAGTTGAAGATGTCGGGGTGGGCCTTCTCGATCTCGTCGAACAGGACCACGGAGAACGGCTTGCGCCGCACCTTCTCGGTGAGCTGGCCGCCCTCCTCGTACCCGACGTAGCCGGGCGGGGAGCCGAACAGCCGCGAGACGGTGTGCTTCTCCATGAACTCCGACATGTCCAGGCTGATCAGCGCGTCCTCGTCGCCGAACAGGAACTCCGCCAGAGCCTTGGACAGCTCGGTCTTACCGACGCCGGACGGGCCGGCGAAGATGAACGAGCCGCCGGGACGCCGCGGGTCCTTCAGGCCGGCGCGGGTGCGCCGGATGGACCGCGACAGGCCCTTGATGGCGTCGTCCTGGCCGATGATCCGCTTGTGGAGCTCGTCCTCCATGCGGAGCAGGCGCTGCGACTCCTCCTCGGTCAGCTTGAAGACCGGGATGCCGGTGGCCGTGGCGAGGACCTCGGCGATGAGCTCCTCGGTGACCTCGGCGACGACGTCCATGTCGCCGGCCTTCCACTCCTTCTCGCGCCGCTCGCGCTTGAGCTGGAGCTGCTTCTCCTGGTCGCGCAGGGCCGCGGCCTTCTCGAAGTCCTGCGCGTCGATCGCGGACTCCTTGTCGCGCCGGACGTTGGCGATCTTCTCGTCGAACTCGCGCAGGTCCGGCGGAGCGGTCATCCGGCGGATGCGCATCCGCGAACCGGCCTCGTCGATAAGGTCGATCGCCTTGTCGGGAAGGTAGCGGTCGCTGATGTAGCGGTCGGCCAGCTGCGCGGCGGCCACCAGCGCGCCGTCGGTGATGGACACCCGGTGGTGCGCCTCGTAGCGGTCGCGCAGACCCTTGAGAATCTCGATCGTGTGGCTGAGCGAGGGCTCGGCCACCTGGATCGGCTGGAAGCGCCGCTCCAGCGCCGCGTCCTTCTCGAGGTACTTGCGGTACTCGTCGAGGGTCGTGGCACCGATGGTCTGCAGCTCGCCGCGGGCCAGCATCGGCTTGAGGATGCTGGCGGCGTCGATCGCGCCCTCGGCGGCACCCGCACCCACGAGCGTGTGCAGCTCGTCGATGAACAGGATGATGTCGCCACGCGTGCGGATCTCCTTGAGCACCTTCTTCAGACGCTCTTCGAAGTCGCCGCGGTAGCGGGAGCCGGCGACCAGGGCGCCGAGGTCAAGCGTGTAGAGCTGCTTGTCCTTCAGCGTCTCGGGCACCTCGCCCCTGACGATCTTCTGCGACAGGCCCTCGACGACGGCGGTCTTGCCGACGCCGGGCTCGCCGATGAGAACGGGGTTGTTCTTGGTCCTCCGGGAGAGGACCTGCATAACCCGCTCGATCTCCTTCTCGCGGCCGATGACCGGATCCAGCTTGCCCTCGCGGGCGGCCTGGGTCAGGTTGCGGCCGAACTGGTCGAGCACCAGGGACGTCGACGGGGCCGACTCCTGAGGGCCGCCCGCGGCGGCCGGCTCCTTGCCCTGGTAGCCGTGGAGCAACTGGATGACCTGCTGCCTGACACGGTTGAGATCAGCTCCAAGCTTGACCAGCACCTGAGCCGCCAC
Source organism: Nonomuraea sp. NPDC050691 (assembly GCF_040654455.1). Lineage (NCBI taxonomy): Bacteria > Bacillati > Actinomycetota > Actinomycetes > Streptosporangiales > Streptosporangiaceae > Nonomuraea > Nonomuraea sp. NPDC050691. The sequence continues at coordinate 65,452 of NZ_JBFAIA010000005.1, read as the reverse complement.
ACCTTCACCCTCACGGATGAGCCCGAGCAGGATGTGCTCGGTGCCGATGTAGTTGTGACCCAGCTGCAAAGCCTCACGGAGCGACAGCTCAAGAACCTTCTTGGCCCGCGGGGTGAACGGAATGTGCCCCGACGGAGCCGACTGGCCCTGGCCGATGATCTCCTCGACCTGCTGGCGCACTCCTTCAAGGCTGATGCCGAGGCTCTCCAGAGCCTTGGCGGCTACGCCCTCTCCTTCGTGGATCAAACCAAGAAGAATGTGCTCAGTGCCGATGTAGTTGTGGTTGAGCATCCTGGCCTCTTCTTGCGCCAGGACGACAACCCGCCTCGCTCGGTCGGTGAACCTCTCGAACATCTCGTCGCTCCTCACAGAGCGGTCAGTCAGGCCGGTTTAGTCCGGTCCCGTCATCCCGCATGCTAGCCCTGGCTCGGCGAACCGTGCCCACTGCCGCTGACACGCTCTATAGCAGAGACGTTCCCCGAGAGCAGGGCGTTCACCCTCTATCCAACTACCGTTCGGGGGTGGCGTGTTCCCGATACGCCGCAAGCGAACGATGTTTAGGGGACTCGGGGAAGCGACTCCAATTCGCCGCTCCAGCAGGGGTGGATCCATGTGTCCGAACGTGGGATCACCTTGTCATCGGACACCGCCACCGGACACCTCCGGGACGCCTCGGGAGAACCGGCCTTGGATGTGACCGCCGCCCGCACATGACGTGGAACCATGTCCGAAACCCCTGCGTCAACATCCTACGTGCCGTCTCAAAGAGCCGCCAATCGTTCATGACGGGGTTCACGACCGGCGAAATCCGTGGTCTGGTCAGCCCGGTTACCGGAGGCCGGGAGACCGCCCGCCGGGCCTGTCAGCAGGCGGCGGGGCGGGCGGCCGGGATTGCGCGGGGCGGACGGCCCGCGGGGGTGGAACGGGCCACGGCGAAGAAACGGTGTCCGGGGGCCGGCGACCAAAGGGCTTACGCCGGCGGCATTCGGCGACGGGCAGGAGAACGGACGTCAGGCCCCAAATACCCGCTCATGCGACGAAACCAAGATCAATAAGCACGCGGGCTGTCCAGCATTTGAGAGGCATAAAAATGATCATGCGCTTATGGCGTTCGCCGGGGTCCTAGGCGAGCGCCATAAGCGCATGGTCCGCAGTCGCTCAGTGGGCGGCTTCGTACTTCTCGACGACGGTGGAGGCGATGCGGCCACGCTCGCTGACCGGCAGGCCATGAGCCTTCGCCCACTGACGGATCTCCGAGCTCTTCTCGCGGCTCATCGCCCGCTGGCTGCCGCGCCCGCGCCGCCGCGTCGACACGGCGCCTGCCCGGCGTGCGTGCTGGACGAAAGGCGTGAGGGCGTCCCGCAGCTTCTTGGCGTTAAGGTCGCTGAGGTCAATCTCATAGGAGGAGCCGTCAATGGCGAAGCTGACCGTCTCATTGGCCTCGCCCCCATCGAGGTCATCGATGAGAATCTCCTGGATCTGCTTGGCCATCTACGCAATCCTTTCCCGGAGCATTGTTTCATTCGCTGGCCCAAACATATACCCGGAAAGGCGCGGAGACAATTCAGCGGCGCCGCGAATCGGCTGACTGACCGCTCAGTGCCGATCAGTTGCGGTTCTCGGCCTCATCCTGCCGGTTTGACCTGCGCCCGGCGGCCTCCGACCGCCACAACTTCACCACGCCAAAGATGAAGGCGCCGCCGACCACCACCGGGGGGATGAGCGCCGACAATACGTCCGTAACGGCTTGCATTCGTCCTCGCCTCCACAGCGGACGGGGTTTCAGGGGACTCCCTTTATGCACGACGGGGCGCGGGGAGCATGAGCGGGGCTCATGCCGCTCGGGGTCACAGGCATCCGCTCCGGACCATGGCGGCACGTGAGCGCTCCGCGCCTGACCGGGCCGGCGACTTGGGCCGCCCTGGTTGCCCCATAGCCTAATGCCAGTCTCTCCAGGCTCCTTACCGGATCAAGCGAAATTTTTGCTGAAAGACATCGCCGCAGGTACACCCACCTCAGCGAAGATCTTTGACCACCTTCGTTCCGGCCAACCGGTCATGCGGCCCGCGCTGCGCCGGCCTGTCGATCAAGATGAGCATCCCCACGGTGAAGACGAAGATTCCGGCCACCAGATTGACCAGCGGAATGCCCAACAGCATGACAGGCCCGGGATACAGCAGGGCACGTTTCAGCAGAGCGCGCCGAGGAAGATCACGCGGCGTCACCCGAATCTTCATGATCACTTTGCCGAACGTGCAGCCGGCGCCACAAAGGGCCTCCCACTCATAGGCGGTATATGCCAGGCCCGCCGTGAACCAGGTCACCGCCCCGGCCAAGCGACCGGCCGACAAGTCGGGCGCCCCGACAGTCCGGAAGGACACCCATAGGGCGATGAACAGAATGTAATAGAACACCCCGAAGGCAAGACCCTCAATGAGCCGCGCGGCAAGGCGTTCCCACCATTCAGCGGGTCTCACGCCCGTCCGCGTCGCCTCCATAACGCACCTCGGCTCGGCACCGGACCAGTGGCCTTCATATTGACACGGTCCGGGTACAAAACAGAGGCCGGCGGGGAGCCGGCCTCTGCTTCGGGTGCGCGGATTACTTGATCTTGACCACCACGGTGCCGCTCACCTTGTCGGCGAACGTCTGCTGCAGCGGCTTGTCCCAGAGCTGCGAGGCGCCGTTCACGGCCACCAGCAGCCCGCCGAGGGTCGTCGAGAGGAAGATCGGGAGCGCGGTCAGGACGTAACCGCCCCACGTGACGCCGGCCCGCTTGATCGCGACATCCGAGGGCAGGCCGGCCACCGGCACGGGGCCGCCGACCGGAGCGATCTTGATGCCCATGACCATCTTGCCGAGCGTCTGGCCCCTCATCTTGGTCATGAGGAACTCGTAGCCGACGTAGATGGCGGTCAGCACGAGGCCGATCAGGATCGTGAGCATCGTCCCGCTCATGAAGCCCGACGACGTCCCGGAGGACCAGTCGAAGCTGGACAGGAAGATCGCCGTGAAGAGGCCCGAGATGATCAGGCTCACCACACCGAAGATCACCCCGTCGATGACCCGGGCCACCAGCCGCTGCCACCACTCGGCGAGCGGAGCCGGGGCGCCCGGCGGCTGCAGGCCGACCGGCTGGCCGAAGGGCTGGCCGTACTGCTGACCGTACTGCTGGCCTTGGCCGTACTGCGCCGGGCCGTAGCCCTGCTGGGGCTGGCCGTACTGACCCTGGCCGTAGTCCTGCTGCGGCTGGCCGTAGCCGGGCTGCGACTGGCCCTGCTGACCGTAGCCCTGCTGGCCGTACTGCTGCTGCCCCTGGCCGTAGCCCTGCTGGGGCTGGCCGTAGCCGGGCTGGGAGGGCGGCTGCTGCCCGTACTGCTGCTGGCCGTAGCCCTGCTGGGGCGGGGGCGCGTAGCCGGGCTGGCCGTACTGCTGGCCTGAGGGAGGCTGCTGGCCGTACTGCTGGCCCGAGGGGGGCTGCTGGCCGTAGCCCTGCTGGCCGTACTCCGGCTGGGAGGGCGGCTGCCGGCCGTAGTCGGGCTGGGAGGGCGGCTGCTGGCCGTACGCGGCGTTCTGCCCGTACTGCTGCTGGCCGCCGGGCTGCCCGTACTGCTGCTGCTGCCCGTACTGCTGCTGGCCCTGGCCGTAGCCCTGCTGGGGCTGGCCGTAGCCGGGCTGCGACTGGCCCTGCTGGCCGTAGCCCTGCTGCTCGTACTGCGGCTGGCCCTGCTGACCGTAGCCCTGCTGGCCGTACTGCTGCTGGCCCTGACCGTAGCCCTGCTGGGGCTGCTGGCCGTAGCCGGGCTGCGACTGGCCCTGCTGACCGTAGCCGGGCTGCTGCCCGTACTGCGGCTGGCCGTAGCCCGGCTGACCGTAGTCCTCGGCGCGGTAGCCCACGACCGTCGCGTCGGGATCGGCCTCACCGTGGGGGCGGTTCGGGGGTTGTCCGTACTGGGGAGTCCCGGCAGCGTGCTCGCCGGATTCGTCCTGTGGATACGGCGGCTGTCCGGTGCTCACCGTGTCACCTCGCTTCGAGAGTGCATGTAGCACATGTCAGGACACATGCCTGTGCTGCCCAACGTATCGACATAGGTATCAACAATCACCTTTCTCGTTGGTCAAGGTCGGCGTCACCGGATGTCAGATGGAGCAGCATGCGGGTGTTGCCCAGGGTGTTGGGCTTGACGTGCTCGAGGTCGAGGAACTCCGCCACGCCCTCGTCGTACGAGGCCAGAAGCTCGGCGTAGACCTCCGGGGAGACCGGGGTGCCCTGGATCCGCCGGAACCCGTGACGGGCGAAGAAGTCGACCTCGAAGGTCAGGCAGAACACCCGGCTGAGCCCGAGCTCCCTCGCGGTGCGGATCAGCGCGGAGACGATCCGGTGGCCGATGCCCAGCCCACGGAAGGCGGGGTCCACGGCGACCGTCCTGATCTCGGCCAGGTCCTCCCAGAGCACGTGGAGGGCGCCGCAGCCGACGACGGCGCCGCCTCGCTCGGCGACCCAGAACTCCTGCACGTCCTCGTACAGGGTGACGGTGGCCTTCTCCAGGAGACGTGGACCGGCACCGGCATAGGTGTCGACCAGGCGCCTGATCGTCCTGACATCCGACGTGCGGGCGCGACGCACCACGATGTCGGTGTCAGACACGGTGACTTCGGCGACCTGTTCCATGGGCATCCAGAGTACAGATCCCATTACGGCTCGTACCAAAATCCTCTCCGCCTCCGGCATCCGACATGTCACTCCAGCCTCTTCCGTCCAGGCAACGCGCGTCCCAACCCATGGCAAAGTAGACATAAAGTCGGACAGGCAGCAGGGGACCCCTTGTCACCTAGTGACCCTTCGGTAGCGATACCTCTACAGACTTGGCAGTTCTGGTTGAGCAGGAACCCGAGGTGCACTAATGTCCAGCGACGATGTCACCCGCGCGACCCCCGCGTGGGACGCGCCCAATCCCCGTACGGGGAACCGGGGACCCGCCGGTGGCGAGCTCACGAATGCCACCACATGGGGTGAATCCGAGCACACGCTCGGTAGGGCTGCTCCGGCCCGAACCCGTCAGCTAACCCGGTAGGCGTCGATGAGAGGAGCTGGTCGGTGAAGCGTACGCGCGGTCGCGGAAGGACGAGGGCGGGCCGGCATGCCCGCCCCCCGAAACAGGCGCTCCTGCGCCGTTTCGCCGTCCTGAGCGCCGCCGTGGTGGCGCTCAGCTTCGTGATCCCGTCCGGAGCCGCCACCGCCGACCCCGAGCCCTCCCTGGAGGAGCTGTCCAAGCGGGTCGAAGCGATGCACACCCAGATCGAGACCCTCAGCGAGCAGTACAACGGCCAGCGCGAGAAGCTGAAGAGCGCCCGCAAGTCGGCCGAGCAGGCCAAGAAGGTGCTGGCCACCAGTGAGGCCGACCTCTCCGCCAAGCGCGCCAGGACCCGGCAGCTGGCTCAGCAGGAGTACATGACGGGCGGCCTCGGCCACGCCTTCACCATGCTGGGCGCCGAGGACCCCGACGGCTTCCTCGACCGGGCCGCCACCAGCTACGCGCTGGAGCAGGAGGCGGGCCAGGAGGTCAACCAGGTCGTCAAGGCCATGGAGCAGGCCAGGCAGGCCAAGGACGAGGCCAAGGCCCACATCGACGAGGTCGAGAAGCTCGTCGACGACCTCGACACCAAGCGGGACAAGATCGTCAAGCTGGTGGCCAAGGTGGAGAGCAACCTGTTCAGGCGGGCGATCGGCGAGGCGGGCCGTCCCGGCACGCGCGCCCAGCGCGTCGCCCTGCCGATCGCGGGCGCGGGCAAGGCCGCCGAGGCGGCCAGGTGGGCCCTCACGCAGCAGCTCAAGCCGTACGTGTGGGGCGCCGAGGGGCCGGGCTCGTACGACTGCTCGGGCCTGGTCATGGCCGCCTACCAGCGGGTCGGCATCTCGCTGCCCCACTACACCGGCAGCCAGTGGACCGCCGGCCGGCACATCTCCAGGGAGGAGCTGCGGCCCGGCGACCTGGTCTTCTTCTACAGCGACCTGCACCACGTCGGCATCTACATCGGCGGCAACATGATGGTCCACGCGCCGCGCACGGGCGACGTCGTCAGGGTGGCGTCGCTGGCCAACCGGCCGTTCGTGGGCGCCGTCCGCGTCGCCAACTGAGCGCGAGGCGCAGGGCGGTCAGATGAGCTGGCGGCGGGCGGCCCACGCCACGGCCTCGATGGCCGTGGCGACCCCGATGCGGTCGCAGATGCCGCGCAGCCGGCGGCGTACGGTGCGCCCGCTGATGTCGAGGCGCCTGCCCACCCGATCGACGGTGACTCCCTTGGCAAGCTCCGCCAGCAAGGCTAGATCGGCGTGGCTAAGCTCAACCTGATCGGTGAGCACATCCATCGGGAGCCCTCCCCCCAACAGCAGTCCGGAGTCGTCGTCGGCCCGTGCAAAGCTGTTCGCTCCGCAGACGGTAAACGCATACGGGAAAGGCCGTCAAGCGCGATAACCGTGGCACTTGACGGCTGCCATTGACTTGATCCGTCGTATGTGGGGGACTCGGCGGATGTCGGCACTTGGGGGCGGGCTGTGCGATCACAGCGGCCCTTACAGGCCCTCACAACGGTTCCTGACGCGGTCGCCGTGCGCCGCATTTCGTCCGGCACGATCCCGCAATTGCGCGCGACCCGTACTCCGGCCGCCTTTCCGCCGCCGCTTCGACACGGCCGTCCGGCGCGTCATCCCGCCGCCCCGGGCGGCGGGATGACGGGGAGCCGTCAGCGGGTGGGCTTGACCAGCGGGAAGAGGATGGTCTCGCGGATGTTCTTGCCGGTGAAGGCCATGATCATCCGGTCGATGCCGGCCCCCATGCCGCCGGTCGGCGGCATCGCGTACTCCAGGGCCTGCAGGAAGTCCTCGTCGACCTGCATGGCCTCCGGGTCGCCGCCCGCGGCCAGCAGCGACTGCTCGACCAGGCGGCGGCGCTGCTCGATCGGGTCGATGAGCTCGGAGTAGGCGGTGCCCAGCTCGGTGCCGAACCCGATGAGGTCCCACTTCTCGGTCAGCAGCGGGTTGTCGCGGTGCTGACGGGTCAGCGGCGAGGTCTCCAGCGGGTAGTCCATGACGAACGTCGGCTGGATGAGGGTGTGCTCCACCAGCGCCTCGAACAGCTCCTGGACCAGCTTGCCCGGCCCCCACTTGGCGTCGCAGGGGACGTCGTGCTTGCCGGCCAGCTCGCGCAGGCGCTCGATCGGCGTCTCGGTGGTGATCTCCTCACCCACCGCCTCCGACACGGCGCCGTACAGGGTGATGCGGGGCCACTCGGGGATGCCGAGGTCGATCTCGACGCCGTCGTGCACGACCACCGAGGTGCCCAGCGCCGCGACCACGGCCTTCTGGTACATCCGCTGGGTCAGGTCGGCCATGTCGTTGTAGTCGAGGTAGGTGCCGTACGCCTCGAGCATGGTGAACTCGGGGTTGTGCGTCGAGTCGGCGCCCTCGTTGCGGAAGTTGCGGTTGACCTCGAAGACCTTCTCGATGCCGCCGACGACGAGCCGCTTGAGGTAGAGCTCGATCGCGATGCGGAGGTAGAGCTCCATGTCGTAGGCGTTGATGTGGGTCTTGAACGGCCGGGCCGTCGCACCGCCGTGGATCGGCTGGAGCATGGGCGTCTCGACCTCGAGGTAGCCCTCCTCGTGCCAGAAGTCGCGCACCGCGCGCACGGTGGCGCTGCGGATGCGGGCCATCTCGCGCGCCTCGTCGTTGACGATGAGGTCGACGTAGCGCTGGCGGACCCGCGCCTCCGGGTCGGTGAGGCCGATGTGCTTCTCCGGCAGCGGGCGCAGGCACTTGGAGGTGATCTGCCAGCTCTCGACCATGATCGACAGCTCGCCGCGGCGGGAGGTGATCACCTCGCCGATGACGCCCACGTGGTCGCCCAGGTCGACGTCGCGCTTCCAGCCGGCCAGCGACTCCTCGCCGACGCGGTCCAGGGAGATCATCACCTGGAGGTCGCCGGAGCCGTCGCGGAGCGTGGCGAAGCAGAGTTTCCCGCCGATCCGGTTGAGCATGACGCGGCCCGCGACCGCGACCTGCTCACCGGTCGCGGTGTCGGGCTCCAGGCCCTCGTGTCTTGCCCTGACCTCGGCGTTGGTCGCCGTGCGCGGGAAGCTCACCGGGTAGGGGTCGACGCCTTCGCTGCGAAGGCGGTCGAGCTTCTCCCTCCGGATGCGCATCTGCTCGGGAAGTTCGTCGCTCACAGCATCAAAGAGTAGGGGATATGGCGAACTGCAAGGGCTCGTCGGTTCGTTGCAGTTCCACTGCAACGCCTCTGCAAGACCTCCGCGTTACCCATGACCCAAGAGCTCAGGGGGGACCTGGCAAGGAGCCGGCCCGGGGAGAGAGAGCTCAGGGAGACATCATGATCAAGCAGATCGCGACCGGCGTCCTGGCTGTCGCGGCGACCACCGCCCTCGCGCTGTCGCTGCCGACGGCGGCGAGCGCCACCACCGCCTCCTCGGCGCACTACGACCGCGACTCCTGGGGCCCGGTGTTCTCGCGCAACCACCTCGCCAAGGCCGACGGCTGGATCAACGTCGAGTGGGACGAGGACCAGGAGTCCAACACCGTCGACGTCAGGGGCCGGCTCTTCGACCTGGACGACCGCGACTACGACGAGGGCGGCAAGTGCGCGTACGTGAAGTTCGAGTCCAGCGACTTCGACCACGACTGGTCGCCGGTCTACAGCAAGAAGTACTGCGGCTTCCCCGGCTTCAAGCGGTTCGGCTTCCACACGGAGGACTCCTCCGGCGTGCGGGTGAAGGTCTGCCAGGTCGACCAGCACCGCTCGTACCCGACCAAGTGCAGCCGCTGGGAGTACATCTACACCGCCGAGAACGAGTAGCCCGCGCCGGCGCTCACCTGCTCAAGCGGCCCCCTTCCCGAGCGGGGGGCCGCTTGTTCGCGTCAGAGGCCGCGGCCTGGGGTCAGGCGGTGTTGCGGTTGTAGATGAGCCGCAGGCCGATGAGCGTCAGCCACGGCTCGTGCACGTCGATGGAGCGCGACTCGCTGACCACGAGCGCCGCGTGCCCGCCGGTGGCGACCACGGTCACGTCGTCGGGGTCGTCGGCCAGCTCGGCCACCATCCGCTCGACGATGCCGTCGACCTGGCCCGCGAAGCCGTAGATGATGCCCGCCTGGAGCGCCTCGACGGTGTTCTTGGCGATGACCGAGCGGGGGCGGACCAGCTCGACCTTGTGGAGCTGGGCGCCGGCCGCCGCCAGCGCGTCGACGGAGATCTCGATGCCGGGCGCGGTGACGGCCCCGACGTACTCACCCTTGGCCGACACCGCGTCGAACGAGGTCGCGGTGCCGAAGTCGACGATGATGCACGGGCCGCCGTACTGGTCGATGGCTGCGAGCGCGTTGACGATGCGGTCGCTGCCGACCTCCTTGGGGTTGTCCATGCGCACCGGCACGCCCGTGCGCACCCCCGGCTCCACGATCACGGCCGTCACGTCGCCGTAGTAGCGCCGGCACATCTCGCGCATCTCGTTGAGCACGCTGGGGACCGTGGAGCAGATCGCGATGCCGCTGATGTCGGCGCCCTTGAGCAGGGGCGACTGGGCGAGCAGCCCCTGCAGGACGACCGCGATCTCGTCGGCGGTGCGGCGCGCGTCGGTGGCGAGCCGCCAGTGCTCGATCACGTCCTCACCCTCGAACAGACCGAGCACCGTGTGCGTGTTGCCGACGTCGATCGTGAGCAGCATCCGTTTACCCCCGTAGGTCCAGTGCGATGTCCAGGGCCGGCGCCGAATGGGTGAGCGCTCCCACCGCAAGGTAGTCCACGCCAGTTTCGGCCACATGCCGCGCCGATTCCAACGTCAGGCCGCCGCTCGCTTCCAGCTTCACCTGCGTGCTCTCTCCCGTCGGATTCGCGCTCGTCTGATTTTGAACTATTTGTACGGCTTTGGCGATCTTTTCGACACTGAAGTTGTCGAGCAGGATCTCCTGGGCGCCCTCCCGGAGCACGGGCTCGATCTGGTCCAGGCGGTCCACCTCCACCTCGATCGGCAGGTCCGGGTACCGCTCGCGGACCGCGCGGAACGCCTCGGCCACGCCACCCGCGGCCACCACGTGGTTGTCCTTGATCAGGGCCGCGTCCGACAGGGACATCCGGTGGTTGACGCCTCCGCCGCAGCGCACCGCGTACTTCTCCAGCGCCCGCAGGCCCGGCAGCGTCTTGCGGCTGTCGCGCACGCGCGCCCGGGTGCCGCTGACCGCCTCGACCCACCGGGCGGTGAGCGTGGCGATCCCGGACAGGTGGGTGAGCAGGTTCAGCGCGGTGCGCTCGGCCGTCAGCAGGCCCCGCGCCGGGCCCTCCACGGTCATCAGCACGTCGCCCCGCCGCACCCGCTCGCCGTCCTTGGCCCGACGTTCCGTACGGGTGGCGCCCAGCCGGGCGAACACGGCCTCGGCGGCGGCCAGGCCGGCCACGACGCCGTCGGCGCGGGCCACCACGTCGGCGACGGCACCGGCGTCCGCCGGGATGGTGGCCAGGCTCGTCACGTCGCCGGCCTCCTGGAGGTCCTCGGCGAGCGCCCGGCCGACCAGCGCGTCCACCTCGTCGGGGTCGAGCCCGGCGGCGGCCAGCTCCTGCGCCAGGCGCGGCGGCAGCCCGCCGGCGTGCGGGATGTAGGTCATCCTCAGGCCCTCCTCGGTCAGGGTCACGTCCAGGTGGCCCAGCCATTCGTCGTCGTCGCGCTCGGGGAAGTCCTCGCGCCAGTGGGATCCACGTGTCTCCAGCCGGGCGGCGGCCGCGGCGGTGAGCACGGTCGCGACCGTGAGCAGGTTCGTCGCCTCCCAGGACTCGGTGCAGGGCAGCACCTGGACCGGGGTCCAGCGGGCGTCGCGCAGCGCCCCGGCCGTGACCGCCAGGGACTCGCGCTCCCGCAGGACGCCGGAGCCGCGGCTCATGTGCGCCTGGATCCGCGCCCGCACCCGGGGGTCCACCAGCCCGGACGGCACCTCGTCCCCGGCCGGGGACGCCACCGTGCCCGTGTCCGCGGCCGGGAAGGCGATCGGGGACGCGGCCGGCGGGGTGGCGCGGGTCCGGCGGGCGGCGGCCGTCGCGTGGATGTCCTCGGCGATCCGCTCGGCGAACACCAGGCCCTCCAGCAGCGAGTTGGAGGCCAGCCGGTTCGCGCCGTGGACGCCCGTGCAGGCCACCTCGCCGCACGCGTACAACCCCTCGATGGTCGTACGGCCGGACAGGTCCGTGCGGACGCCGCCGCTGGCGTAGTGCGCGGCCGGGGCGACGGGGATCGGCTCGGTGACCGGGTCGATGCCGTGCTCGCGGCAGGCCGCGAGGATGGTGGGGAAGCGCGTGGCCCACTTGTCGGCGCCGAAGTGGCGGCCGTCCAGGTACACGTGGTCGCGGCCCGTCTCGTGCATCGTCCGGGTGATGGCCTTGGCGACCACGTCGCGCGGCGCCAGGTCGGCCAGCTCGTGGACGCCCCGCATGAACGCGTTGCCCTCGTCGTCCACCAGGAAGGCCCCCTCCCCGCGTACCGCCTCGGAGACGAGCGGCTGCTGGCCCGTGGAGTCCTCGCCGAGCCAGAGCACCGTGGGGTGGAACTGGACGAACTCCAGGTCGCGCACCACGGCGCCGGCCCGCAGCGCGAGCGCCACGCCGTCGCCCGTGGAGACGGCGGGGTTGGTCGTGGCCGCGTACACCTGTCCCATGCCGCCGGTGGCGAGCACCACGGCGCCGGCCCGCACCGCGCCCACCCCGTCGCGTGCGCCCTCGCCCATGACGTGCAGCGTCACGCCGGCCGCCCGGCCCGCCGCGTCCTTGAGCAGGTCGAGGACCAGGGCGTGCTCGATGACCTCGATCGAGGAGGAGGCGCGGACCGCCTCGGCCAGGGCCCGCTGCACCTCGGCCCCGGTGGCGTCGCCGCCGGCGTGGACGATGCGGTCGCGCCGGTGGCCGCCCTCGCGGCCGAGCTGGAGCCCGCCGTCCGGGGTCCGGTCGAAGCGCGCGCCACGCTCCATCAGCCGCCGCACCGCGCCGGGGCCCTCGGTCACCAGCGTCCGGACGGCCTCGCCGTCGCACAGGCCGACGCCGGCGACGAGGGTGTCGCTCAGGTGCTCCTCCGGGGTGTCGGCGGGGTCGAGCACGGCCGCGATACCGCCCTGCGCCCAGCGGGTGGAGCCGGAGGACAGGACGTCCTTGGTGACGACGAGGACCTTGGCGGCCGGGTCGAGCTCCGCATGGCGCAGTGCCACGGTGAGGCCGGCGACGCCGGAACCGACGACGACCACGTCCGCCTCGACCTCCCAACCTGGAGCCGGCGCCGTGAGCCGCAGGGGGATCGACGGGGTACTCATGGGATCTCCTCGCGCTGGGCGATTTCGTCAGAATGACGATAACGCCTCGACGGCGATGCGCGGCCCCCGGGATCCCGTGACGGTCAGGGCCGCCGGCGGAGCGCGTTGACCCGTACCCGGTCCTCCAGGCTGGCCAGGTGCCGGGCGCGGGCCTCGCCGTGCGCGGCGGCGTCCGCCATGGCGGCGCGGAAGTGGCGCTGCAGCTCGGGGGCGGCGTCGGCGTGCTGGGCGAGGAGCCAGGCCGCCCGCGCGGCGTCCTCCCCCACCTGGGAGAGCAGCGGCCAGCCCTGGCTGCTGACCACGGACATCAGCCACACCGTGTTGTCCTCGTCCACGGCGGCCCACCGGTCGGCCCAGCCGGGCTCGGAGGCGTGGACGGGGTCGCGGACCTCCCGGTCGACGCGCAGCCGGCGGAGAAGCTCGTCCCGTAGCTCGTCGTCGGTCATCCCATGACGCTACGAGTCGATGATCTGATCCTCAAGAGGGCCCAGCGTGAGAATCATGTTGTCGATCAGGCGGGTGTTTCCGACCCTCGCGGCGACGGCGAGCACGGCCTCACCGGTGTACGCCTCGTCCACGGGGGTGAACGTGGCCGGGTCGACCAGCACGACGTAGTCGAGCGAGATCTCGGAGGCCGCCGCGTCGAGCACGGCCCGCGCCGCGGCGAGGACCCGCGACGGCGCGCTCTCGGCCGCCCCCGCCCGCAGCGACCGGGACAGGGCCAGCGCCGAGCCACGCTCGCCGCCGGAAAGGTAGCGGTTGCGGCTCGACAGGGCCAGCCCGTCGGGCTCGCGGACCGTCGGCGCGCCGACGATCTCGACCGACACGTCCAGGTCGCGCACCATGCGCCGGATCAGGGCGAGCTGCTGCGCGTCCTTCTGCCCGAAGACGGCGACGTCGGGCTGGACGAGGTTGAACAGCTTCAGCACGACGGTCAGCACGCCGTCGAAGTGGCCGGGACGGCTGGCGCCCTCGACGACCTCGCCCATCATCCCGGAGGAGACGCTCACCTGCCGGTCGGGGCCGTACATGGCCTCGGCGGACGGCGCGAACACCACGTCGACGCCCTCGGCCCGGCACACCTCCAGGTCGGCGTCGAACGTACGGGGATAGCGGGAGAAGTCCTCGGCCGGCCCGAACTGGAGGGGATTGACGAAGATGCTGACCACGACCCGGTCGGCCCTCGCCCGCGCCTCCCGCATGAGCGAGCGGTGCCCCTCGTGCAGCGCGCCCATGGTCGGCACCAGGGCCACGCGCTCGCCGGCGGGCCATTCGCCGCGGGCCTTGGCCAGGTCGAGCCGGTCACCGGCGACGGTCACGTCCATATGTTCCCTCCGAGCGCGTCGAGCAGGCGCTCGGCCTCCTCGGGCTTCAGCAGTCCGGCGGCGAGGGCGCGGTCGGCGGTCAGCCGGGCCAGCGCGACGTAGGCGTCGGCGGCCTCGGGCGCCGCCAGGATGAGCGCGTCGACGTGGCGGCGCACGGTGCCCGCGTCGCCGCGTACGACCGGCCCGGTCAGGCCGGAGATGCCGAGCCGGAGCACGTTGTCGAGAGCCGCCCCGAGCAGCGGCCCGAGCATCCTGCCCGGGTGCTCGACGCCGATGCGCCGGAGGAGCTCCGACGACTCGGCGATGAGCGTGACCATGTGGTTGGCGGCCCCGGCCAGGGCCGCGTGGTAGAGGGCGCGGTCGGCGTCGGCGATCCAGACCGGCTCGCCGCCCATCTCGATCACCAGCGCCTCGGCGATGGGCCGCAGCGCGTCGGGGGCGGTCACACCGAACGAGCAGCCCGTGATGCGGTTGAGGTCGTCGTCGCGGCCCGTGAACGTCATCACGGGGTGCAGCGCGAGCGGCAGCGCCCCAGCCCGCGCCGCGGGCTCCAGCACCGACAGCCCGTACGTGCCGCTGGTGTGGACGAGCAGCTTGCCCCGCAGGTCGACGCCCGCCTGGGCGAGACCGGCGACCAGGTCGGGCAGCGTGTCGTCGGGCACCGTGAGCAGGATCAGCTCACCGGCGGCGACGACCTCGTCCGGCGGCGAGGGCGTGACGCCCAGCCGCTCGGCGGCCCAGCGCTGCGAGGCGTCGGAGACCCCGCTGGCGGCGACGATCCGGTGTCCGGCCCCTGCCAGCGCCGCCCCGAGCGCGGAGCCCACCTTGCCTGCTCCCAGCACGCCCACGGCCAGCCGTGCCGGGCGATCGCCTGCGTCCATGCGTTCCCACCCCTGTCGACCTGATGGCCTGCCGACCAGCGTAACGGCCGGGCGTCACTGCCTACGTGACCGGGGTTTTGCTGCATGTTGAGTTAGCGACAAAAGGGACAAGGGAAGCAAATGTGAGCGTATCTCCTGTCGGAAGAGATGAGGAGAGGGTCCACCCGCACGGTCACGGGCGCCGGGTCGCCGACCCGACCCGGTGCCCGCGCCGGTGTGCGAGCCCCTTGGAGGTGCGCGCTCCTGGCCGCCCATCCGCCGACTGGCCGGCCGGGAAACCGGAGCTCGGGCAGGCCGCCATTGGCCGCCCGAGCTCCGCGCCGCCCCGCGACACCACGCGCGTCCGACCCCTCCTCCGTGCCGGCCGCGCCCGGCGGCGCGCCGTGGACCCGCGGCGATGTGATCGAGATCGCCGGGCCCGCGGCGGCGTCCGGCAAAGATTAGCGCAAGACGATGACAAACGGTAGTGTCGCGATGACGGTACGTGTCATCGCTGGATCATGAGATAGTCCACCCATGTGGCTCACCTGGCGCGCCGCGATGGAGCGCGCGCTCTACGGCGAGGGCGGCTTCTACCTCCGCGAGCGCCCTTCGGGCCACTTCCGCACCTCGGTCAGCGCCACCCCCGCCTTCGCCGACGCGGTCCTCGCGCTGTTGACCCAGGTGGACGCCGAACTCGGCCGCCCGGACACCCTCGACCTCGTCGACATCGGGGCCGGCGAGGGCATGCTCGTGCGGCACGTGCTGGAGGCGGCCGGGCCGTCGCTGCGCCGGCGGCTGCGCGTCACGGCCGTCGACCTCTCCCCCAGACCACTCGGGCTGCCTTTCACGATCACCTGGGCGTCCGAGCCGCCGCCGGTCATCACCGGCCTGGCGATCGCCAACGAGTGGCTCGACAACGTCCCGGTGGACGTCGCCGAGCAGACCGCGGAAGGGCCACGGCTGGTCCTGGTCGACACCCGCACCGGCGAGGAGCGGCTCGGCGACCCCGTGAGCCCCGAGGACCGGGCATGGCTCGACCGTTGGTGGCCGCTGTCCTGCGTGGGCTCCCGGGCCGAGATCGGCCATCCCCGCGACACGGCCTGGGCGTCGGTCATCGGACGGCTCGCGGGCGGACTCGCGGTCGCGGTGGATTATGCACACCCTGTGGATAACCGTCCGGCTCTGGGCACTCTGACCGGGTACCGCGACGGGGCCGTCGTGGCGGCCACACCCGACGGCACCTGCGACATCACCGCGCACGTCGCGCTCGACGCGTGCGCCGAGGCCGGTGCGCGCGCCGGCGCGATATCCACAACCTTGTCCACACAACGCTCCGCGTTGCGGTCATTGGGCATCACCGGGACACGCCCGTCACTGGACCTCGCGCGCAGCGATCCGCGGGCCTATCTCCGGGCGCTGGCGCGCGCCTCGGAGGAGGCCGAGCTGATCGACCCGAACGGGCTGGGCGGCTTCGGCTGGCTCGCCCAGCGCCGCTGAGCCCCCGAAGTCACCCACCGGATCCAGGCGGCCGAATCAGGCGGCGGCGCGAAGGTCCAGGGCGCGCAGCCCGCGGATCACGTACCCCGGCTTCCAGGACGGCTCGCTGACGAGCTCCAGCTCGCTCGTCCGGTCCAGCAGCGCGCCGAACGACTCCACCATCTCGATGCGGGCCAGCGGCGCGCCCAGGCAGAAGTGGATGCCCGCGCCGAACGAGATGTGCGGGTTGTCGGCCCGGCCCACGTCCAGCCGGTCCGGGTCGCCGAACACCTCCGGGTCACGGTTGGCCGAGCCGAACAGCAGCGCCACCTCGGACCCGCGGGGGATGCGCACGCCGTGGACCTCGACGTCCTCCAGCACCCACCGCTCGAAGAGCTGGAGCGGCGTGTCGTAGCGCAGCACCTCCTCGACCGCCGTCGGCAGCAGGGACCGGTCGGCGCGCAGCCTGGCCAGCTCCTCCGGGTGCCTGAACAACGACCACCAGCCGTTGCCCGTGCCGTTGACCGTGGCCTCGTGGCCGGCGTTGAGCAGCAGCACGCAGGTGCCGGCCAGCTCGTCGTCGGTCAGCTCGTCGATGCCGGCCAGCGCGCTGATCAGGTCGTCGCCGGGGGCGGCGGCGCGCTCGCGGGCCAGGACCTTCAGGTACGCCTCGAACTCCTCGGCCGCGCGCACCGCCGCGTGCTGCGCCTCGGGCGTGGGGTTCAGCTCGTACATGCCGCACATGTCGGCCGACCAGGGGCGCAGCAGGTGCCGGTCGGACTCGGGGATGCCCAGCATCTCCGCGATGACCGTCACCGGGAGCGGCTCGGCGACCTCGGCGATGAGGTCGCCGCCGCCCTTCTCCACGAACGCGTCCACCAGGTCCCCGGCGATCGCCCGCACACGGGGGCGCAGCGACTCGACCATGCGCGGCGTGAACGCCTTGGACACGAGCCGCCGCAGCCGCGTGTGCAGCGGCGGCTCGACCTCCAGCATGCCGTTCCTGCTGACCCGCCAGAACGGCTCCTGGAAGTCCGGCTCGGGCCGCCGGCCGAACTCCTCGTGGGTGGCCACGTGCAGGTAGGTCCGGCCCAGGCGGCGGTCCCTGAGCAGGGCGTTCACGTCGGCGTGCCGGGAGATGAGCCACTGGTCGGTGGGCTCGTAGTAGGTCACCGGCGCCGTGCGGCGCAGCTCGTCGTAGACGTCGTACGGGTCGGCGACGAAATTCGGATTCTGGGGGTCAAAGCGCACTACTGCATCTTAGGAGGCTCCTCCGAGGCGGTGAGCTGCCTGGCGTGACGGCTGCGCATGCGGATGTTCAGGAGCTCCACGATGACGGAGAAAGCCATGGCGAAGTAGATGTAGCCCTTGGAGATGTGCTGGCCGAGCCCCTCGGCGATGAGCACCACGCCGATCAGCACGAGGAACGCCAGGGCCAGCATCTTGATGCTCGGGTGCCGGTCCACGAACCGGCTGATCGGACCGGAGGCGAACAGCATCACCAGCACGGCCACGATCACGGCGGCGACCATCACGCCCAGCTCGTCCACCATGCCCACGGCCGTGATGACCGAGTCGAGCGAGAAGACGACGTCGAGCACCATGATCTGCACGATGACCGACACGAACGAGGTGGCCGCGCGCTTCTTGCCGTCCTCCTCCTTCAGCTCCATGCTGTGGCCGATCTCGGTGACGCTCTTGGCGAGCAGGAACAGCCCGCCCAGCAGCAGGATCAGGTCGCGTCCCGAGATCTCGTAGCCGAACACCTCGAACAGCGGAGCCGTCAGCCGCACCACCCACGACAGCGCCAGCAGCAGGAGCAGCCGGCTGACCAGCGCCGCCGCGAGACCGAGCACGCGGGCCCTGTCGCGCTGCTCGGGCGGGAGCTTTCCGGCGAGGATGGAGATGAAGATGATGTTGTCGATACCTAGGACGATCTCCAGAGCGACAAGGGTGAAGAACCCTATCCAGATCTGAGGGTCGGTCACCCAGTCCAGCATCTGCTTACCTCCACGTTCGCACCGGGGTCTGCGGGTTTCCCAGGACCAACGACTCAGGGGCCCGGGAAGTTCGCGAGGTTGCGATCCGGCCGGGAGCGTCGGTTATAGTTCGGGACATAGGTCATGAGTGCCAGCGCCAAGCCCCGGCTCGCTGGCCGGCAACCCTCGCGTCCGCGGCGGGGTGCCCCGGGTGAAGACCTGGTCCGTCACGAGGTGTGGCGGGCAAGCGCGGGCTCCGAGGCTGCTCCAGGGGTCCGATGGCCCTCCAGGAGGTTCGCCTTGTCCACGTTGAGCATCTTCGGCACCGTTCCCGCCCAGTCCGCCGCCGCGCCGTCGCAGCCGCGCGGTCACCGCCAGATCCCCGCCGTGCTCGGCGCCGACCTGGAGGTGCCGGTCAAGGGCGGGCGCCTCGTCGGGTACGCCAACCTGGACTACGCGGCCAGCGCCCCCTGTCTGGAGCCGGTCAGCGCCGCCGTCACCGCCGCGCTCCCGGCCTACTCCAGCGTCCACCGCGGCGCCGGCTACGCCTCCCAGCTCACCACCGCCCGGTACGAGCAGGCCAGGCACACGGTCCGCGCCTTCGCCGGCGCCCGCCCCGACGACGCCGTGATCTTCACCCGCAACACCACCGACGCCACGAACCTGCTGGCCGGCTGCCTGCCCGCCGGCACCACGGCCGTCGTCTTCGACACCGAGCACCACGCCTCGCTCCTGCCGTGGGAGCGGGTGGTGCGGCTCGCGCCGCCCGCGTTCCCCGGCGAGGCCGTCCGCGCGGCCGACGAGGCGCTGGCCGCCCTGGACGGGCCCAAGCTGCTCGTCGTCACGGCCGCCTCGAACGTCACCGGCGAGCTGTGGCCGATCGCGGCGCTGGCCCACATCGCGCACCGCCACGGGGCGCGCATCCTCGTGGACGCCGCCCAGCTCGTGCCGCACCGGCGGCTCAACCTGACGGCGCTCGACCTCGACTACGTGGCGTTCTCGGGCCACAAGCTGTACGCGCCGTTCGGCGCCGGGGTGCTGGTCGGGCGCCGCGACTGGCTGGCGGAGGGCGAGCCGTACCTGAAGGGCGGCGGGGCGGTCCGCTCGGTCGCCCCGGCCGGCTCCGGCGCCACCGAGTGGCACGAGGACCCGGAGCCGCGCCATGAGGCCGGCACGCCGAACGTGCTGGGCGCCATCGCGCTGGCCGCCGCCTGCGACGCGCTCACCGCCACGGGCTGGACCGCGCTGGTGCGCGAGGAGGAGCGGCTGATCGCGCGGCTGCGCGCCGGGCTCGCCTCGATCGAGGGCGTGCGGGAGCTGTCGCTGTGGGGGCCGGACCACCCGCGCGTGGGCATCGTGTCGTTCACGGTGGACGGGCTCGCGGCGCGCGAGGTCGCCGAGGCGCTGTCGGGCGAGTACGGGATCGGGGTGCGGGACGGGAAGTTCTGCGCGCACCCGTTCGTGCGGCACCTGCTCGGCGGCACCGCGGATGAGGGCTGCGAGGACGGCACGGCCTCGGCGGTGCGGGCCTCGATCGGGATCGGGACCACCGAGGAGCACGTGGACCGTCTCGTGGCCGCCCTCCGCGACCTGACCACCCGCCACGCCACCGTCTCGTCCTGACGGCCACCGCCTCGCTCTGAGCTGGCTCCGCCCTGCCTCCCCCGAGGCGGCCACGTGTGAGGCGGTCCGCCCAAGGGGCGGCGGGCGGTCCGGCGCGGTCAGCGGTTGGGCGGCTTGCGGGTCGGGTGGTCCTCCGAGAAGAGGGCGTCGATGTCGCTCATGTCCTCCTCGTTGAGGTCACCGGGACGGCGTCCCTGGTCACCGTACGGGTGCCGGGGCGTCGTGTCCCCGGCCGCCGTGCCACCCGTCTCCCCTGGAGTCTCGGCCCTGTGCATGGGCGTGGTCGGCTCGCCCGAAGGTGTCGCAGGCTCTGCCGGAGGTGTCCTGGGCCCGGCCGGAGCCGCGCGCTCCGGTGGAGACGTCTTCGGCACGGCCGGGATCGGCCCCCGGTACATGGGCTCCGTCGAGGCCGCGCCGGCGCCCGCGCCCGCGGGGGCGCCGGCCGCCTGCTTCTGGACGCGACGGCGCCGGTACCAGGCGGACAGCACCCCGTCGACGCCGATTCGCCCGCCCCCCAGCGCGAGCAGCAGCACACATCCCGCCGCCAGGGCTCCCACAAACTCCCAGCCACCGGTCTTGCTGGAGATCCCGTGCCCCATGTGGACGAAGACGAAGGCTCCCGCGAGCACGCCGAGCAGCGCCAGCGCCCCCAGGCGCACAGCGAGCCCGATGATCAGCAGAGCGCCCCCCAGGGTCTCCGCCGTCATCGCGTACGCGGCGGCGAGCTGTGGCAACGGCACGCCGGCCTGGGTGAACATCTTGGACGTGGCCCCCAGGCCGGCCTGCCACTTCTGCATTCCGGTAGACACGAAGATGACGCCGATCAGGACGCGCGAGATCAACGCGGCTACATCGAACACGAATCTCTTCATAGAGATACCTCCCCCCGATACCGCTTTATCTCCCCTAGTCCGGTTTTAGCGATGCGCGTCCATACCGTTCCTTGACCGTGCCGCGAGGACAGAGGCCGGCCACCCCGCGCTGGATCGGCACGGCGGCCGGTGGCAGCATGGCCCTATGACGGAACGCGTGGTCGGCATCGGCGCGGGCGCGAAAGAGCTGGCGACCGAGGACATGATCCTCAACATCGGCCCGCAGCACCCGTCCACCCACGGCGTCCTGCGGCTGCGCCTCACGCTCGACGGCGAGCGCATCGCCACGGCCGAGCCGATCATCGGCTACATGCACCGGGGCGCCGAGAAGCTGTTCGAGGTGCGCGACTTCCGGCAGATCATCATGCTGGCCAACCGGCACGACTGGCTGTCCGGCTTCGCCAACGAGCTGGGCGTGGTCATCGCCGCCGAACGCCTGCTCGGCATGGAGCCGCCCGTGCGCGCCGTCTGGGCGCGCACGCTGCTGGCCGAACTCAACCGGGTCCTCAGCCATCTGATGTTCCTCGGCTCCTACCCCCTGGAGCTCGGCGCGATCACCCCGGTCTTCTACGCCTTCAACGAGCGCGAGCGCATCCAGGCCGTCATGGAGGAGATCTCCGGCGGCCGCATGCACTACATGTTCAACCGGGTCGGCGGTCTCAAGGAGGAGCTCCCGTACGGCTGGCTCGACCGGGTGTCGGAGGCGGTGGCCGAGACCCGCCGCCGCGTCCCCGACATCGAGGACCTCATCCTGCACAACGAGATCTTCCTGGCCCGCACCAGGGGCGTGGGCGTGCTCCGGCCCGAGCAGATCATGCAGTACGGCGTCAGCGGCCCCATCGCCCGCGCCTCCGGCGTGGACCTCGACCTGCGGCGCGACCAGCCGTACCTCGCCTATCCCGAGCTGCCCGTGAAGGTCGTCACGCGCCAGGCGGGCGACTGCCACGCCCGCTTCGAGGTGCTGCTGGAGCAGCTCAAGGTCTCCCTCGACCTGGCCGACGCCTGCGTGGAGCGGCTCCGCTCGCTGCCTCCCGGCCCCGTCAACCAGCGCCTGCCCAAGGTGCTGAAGGTCCCCGAGGGCCACACGTACGCCTGGACCGAGAACCCCCTCGGCATCAACGGCTACTACCTCGTCTCCAAGGGCGACAAGACGCCGTGGCGGCTCAAGCTCCGCTCGGCCTCGTACAACAACATCCAGGTGCTGCGCGAGATGCTGCCCGGGCACCTGGTGGCCGACATGGTGGCGATCCTCGGCTCGATGTTCTTCGTCGTGGGTGACATCGACAAGTGACCACCCCCGAATCCCCGGCACCCCCCGCCGTCGTCCGGGACAAGTACGTCGACTGGCTGCGCGCCCTCAGCCTCATCGTCGTCGTGGTGTGGCACTGGGCGTTCACGATCCTGCAGTGGGAGCCCGGCGGGCCCGAGCCGACCAGCCCCCTGGGGTTCACCTCGGGGCTGTGGATCCTCACCTGGCTGCTCCAGGTGCTGCCGCTGTTCTTCTACGTCGGCGGGCACGTCCACCTGCTGTCCTGGGAGCGGGCCAAGGGGCGCGGCGTCGGCATCGGCGCGTTCGTGTGGCGGCGCATCCGAGCGCTGGCCGTGCCCGCGCTCTTCCTGTCGGGCGTGTGGACGCTCATCGGCGCGGTCGTCACCTGGGCGTTCGAGGTCGACTGGATGTGGCGGGTGGTGCTGCTCGTGCTCAGCCCGCTGTGGTTCCTCGGCGTCTACCTCGTGCTCATCGCGCTGCTGCCGGTGGCGCTGTGGCTGCACCGCCGCTACGACGTGCTGGCGCTCATCTGGCTCGGCGGCGCGGCGCTGGTCGTGGACGTGGTGCGCTTCCGGTACGGCGTGGAGTGGGCGGGCTGGCTCAACATGATCGTGGTCTGGGGCCTCGCCCACCAGGCCGGCTTCTTCTACGACCGGATCGTCATCCTGCCCCGCCGTTACGACGTGGGCGTCCTGTGGACGGGGCTGTTCGCGCTGTTCGGCCTGGTCTACTCGGGCATCTACCCGGGGTCCATGGTGGGCGTGCCGGGCGACAAGTGGTCGAACATGGCGCCGCCCACGTTCGTCATCGTCGCCCTGCTGATCTTCCAGATCGGGCTGGTCGAGGTGCTGCGGCCGTCGATGGAACGGGTGCTGGAGAGGCCGCGCTGGCGGCGCGTCAACACCATGATCAACCGCTTCGCCTTGCCGCTGTTCCTCTTCCACACCACGGGGATGGCGATCGCGCTGGGGGTGTCGTGGTGGCTGTTCGGCACGCTGGGCGGGAAGGTGCCGCCGGATTTCAAGTGGTGGCTTGAACGCCCGATCGCCATCCTGGGGCCGCTGATCTGCACGCTCCCGGTCATCTACCTCTTCGGCCGCCCCCGTCCCGCTCACGTCGAACAATTGCATGACAAAAGTTGAACCCAACGGGTTACCCTTGAGACATGACGAACATCGGCTTCCGGGCTACCCCTGAGGACGAGCGCATCATCAAGGCCGCCATGGAAGAGGGCGAGAAAACCAGCGACGTGATCCGTCGCGCGCTCCGGCTTCTGGAGCGTGAGGTCTGGCTCAAGCAGGCCCGCGCCGACGCGCAACGGCTCGCCGACGAGGACCTGTCCACCGAAGAGGACGCCTGGTGATCCGCGGCGCGATCTACCGGGTAGATCTGGGCGAGGCCAAGCGAGCCCATGAGCAGCGAGGAAAGCGTTTCGGTCTCGTCTTGAGCCCCTCAGACATGTCGTGGACCGTCGCCACCATCATTCCGGCCTCCAGCAGCGCGCAACCAACCGTCTTCAGGCCTGAGATCGAGTTCGGTGGGCGACGAACCCAGCTCCTCGTCGATCAGATCCGCACGATCGACACGTCCTTCGTCCACGGCGAGCCGGTCCATTACCTGGCCAGAGATGAGATGGCCGAGGTGGAGCATGCGGTGCTGCTCTACCTCGGCCTCTGAGTGCGAGACTCTAGCGCGGGCCGGAGTCCTCAGGGCCTTCCGGGATGCGGCAGGAGTGCTCCAGGAACAGCGCGGCGCAGATGAGCGCCACGAACGCCAGGAACGAGCCCGTCGCGATGAAGAACTCCACGCGCGGCGTCTCCCGGGTGAACAACTGGACCGTGTGCAGCGCGAACCCGGCGAACATCCCGCCGAACACCGCCCCCACGTACGACGACGCCTTGGCCAGGGCGGCCAGCCGCGCCACCGCCAGCGGCTCCACCGGCTTGGTGCCCGGCTTGCGGTCGAGACGCGCCTTGGTCATCCACGCGCTGTACGCCTCGCCGAGCGCCAGCAGCAGCACGGTCGGGATCGCGGTCCACGGCACGATGGGCAGGTCGGCATAGAACTGCCGCACCACCATCCAGGTGAGCAGAGCCACGACGACGACGAGACCGACGAGCACGCCGGGACGGGTCGGCCTCAATCGGGCCTCTGCAGCTTCAGGTCGTCACGCAGCCGCACACCCCGCTGGTCGAGGCCCGCCAGCACGTCCGCCACCGGGCCGTGACCGGGCAGCTCGGCCTCCGGGTCGGCCCGCCACCACGGCACCAGCACGAACGCCCGCTCGTGGGCGCGCGGGTGCGGCAGCGTGAGGTCGGGGTCGTCGCAGACCGTGTCGCCCACGATCACGAGGTCGATGTCGAGCGTGCGGGGACCCCACCGCTCCAGCCGCTCCCGGCCGAACGCGTTCTCGACGCTCTGCGCCCGCTCCAGCAGCGTGCGCGGCGGCAACGAGGTCTCGGCGATCACGATCGCGTTGAGGTACGGCCGCTGCCCCGCGGGGCCGCCCACCGGGTCCGTCTCGTAGACCGGCGACGCCGCGACGAACTCCATGCCCGGAGCGTCGAACAGCGTGTCGACGGCCCCCTGCAACGTGTCGAAGCGCCGGCCGAGGTTGCTGCCGAGGGACAGGACGCATCTCATGGGCGACTCCACTCGATCGTCACGTACACATCGTCGTCCACACCTTCGAGAGCGGGCACGCGACTCGCGGGCACGTGAGCGACACGGCCCGCGGGCCGGCTCATGAGGGGCCTCATGGGCGGCTCCGGCGGATCGTCACGATCACGTCGTCGAACGGCAAGGGGATCGGCGCGGCCGGCTTGTGCACGCTGATCTCGGCCTCGCGGACCCGGTCGTCGGCCAGGCACACGTCGGCCAGGCGCTGCGCCAGCGTCTCGATCAGCTCGACCGGCTCCCCCTCCACGACCTTGACCAGCGCCTGGGCCAGCTCGCCGTAGTGGACCGTGAGCGTGAGGTCGTCGGCCGCCGCGGCGGGCGCCGTGTCGAGGAACAGCGTCGCGTCGACCACGAACTCCTGCCCCAGCTCCCGCTCGGCCGGCAGCACCCCGTGCCGCCCCCTGGCCCGCAGGCCCTTCAGCGTGATCCGGTCAGTGTTCAAGCTCGTCGTCCTCCTCCTCGTCGTCGTCGCCCTGCAGCACCGGTGAGCCGTGGTGCATCCACAGCCGCCACCCCTGCGGGGTGCGGACGTAGACGTTGCTCGCCACGACCTTGCCCGCGGCGAAGCTCGACTCACCTTCGTCACCGGCGGTGAGGATGTTCTCGACGCACGTGAGGACCGCCACGTCGCCCAGCACGGTCGTGCTGACGTCGGTCAGCACGAACTGGATGTAGGTGGTGTTGGCCATGATGAGCGCCCACGAGCGCAGCACCTCGGAGCGCCCCGCCAGCAGCGACCACCCCGGGTGGACACAGGTGACCTGCTCGTCGGCGGAGTCCTCGGCCCAGATCTCGGTCATCCGGTCGAGGTCGCCGGCCTCGATCGCGGTGTAGAAATCCTGGTTGACCGTCTCGATGGCCGCAGTGTCGACGCTCATGTATCGGCTCCTGCTCTCTCCCACGCGGCGGCCACGCGGACGGCGTCGGCGTTGGGCGCCACCTTGTGAACCCTGACGCACCAGGCGCCGGCCCGTGCGGCCAGCGCCGTCACGGCCACGGTGGCGTCGTCACTACGGCTGAACGGGCGGGGCGCGCCGTCGTCGCCGGCCAGCAGCCGCCCCAGGAACCTCTTGCGCGAGGCACCGATGAGCAGCGGATAGCCCAGCTCGGCCAGGCGTGGCATGCCGGCCAGCAGCGCCCAGTTGTGGTCGGCGGTCTTCGCGAAGCCGAGGCCCGGGTCGAGCACGATCTGCTCCTCGGACACGCCCTCGGCCAGCACCAGATCGACCCGCTTGGCGAGCTCCTCGCGCACCTCGGTCACCACGTCGGCGTAGACGGCCCGCGTCTCCATGTCGGCGCTGTGGCCGCGCCAGTGCATCACCACGTAGGGGACACCGGTGTCGGCCACCACGCGCGGCATGTCGGGATCGGCCAGGCCGCCGCTCACGTCGTTGACCAGACGGGCCCCGGCCTCCACGGCCGCCCTGGCGACCTCGGCGCGCATCGTGTCGACGCTGACCGCCACGCCCCGCGCGCTGAGCTCCCTGATGACCGGCACGACGCGGGCCAGCTCCTCCTCCAGGGACACCCTCGCCGCTCCGGGACGGGTGGACTCGCCTCCCACATCGACGATGTCGGCTCCCTCATCGACCAGCTCCAGCCCGTGCCGGACCGCGGCCTCCTCGCCGAACCACAGGCCGCCGTCGGAGAAGGAGTCGGGCGTCACGTTGACCACGCCCATGACGAGGCACCGCTCCTCGGCTGCCAGTCCTGGCACGCTTGTCGGCCCGCTTGTCATGGCCCAAGCCTAGGCGCTTGCCCAGACCTGTTGATGTCATGGGTACCCCATTGTGGATAACGAATCCCACGCGGGCCGGCTTGCCGCCGGTCCTCACGTTTTTGGCCCCTTATTACTCCCCACCCGGCGATCCCCCACCCCTCGCGACACGCCCTGATGGTCCGTGTACGGGGTGGTCGTCCCGGGTGGCCGGCGATCGGGACGCCTCGGGGCCGGGGATCGGCGGTGAAGGCCGGAGCCGGCGGCCGGCGGAAGCCAGGGCCGAGGGGCAGGGGTTGAGGGCCAGGAGTTGAGGGCCAGGGGTTGAGGGCCAGGCGTTGAGGGAAGCCATGGCCGGCGTCGCGCGCGTAACGGCGACCGGCCATGTGCGGGTTCAGCGGCCGTGTCCCTGGAGGCCCTCAGCCCCGTACGGCGACTGGCGCCATGTTGGCTGTGCCGTAACAGAAGAAAACTACAGTCGTCCCAAAATAAGCGCCATCGCCTCGGCGCGGGTCTTGTCGCTGGTGCGGAAGTCGCCGCGGACGGCGGAGGTGACGGTCTTGGCGCCCGGCTTGCGGACCCCGCGCATGGTCATGCACAGGTGCTCGCACTCCAGCACCACGATCGCCCCGCGCGGCTCCAGCACATGCATGAGCGCGTCGGCGATCTGCGACGTCATCCGCTCCTGCACCTGCGGGCGCCGGGCGTAGACGTCGACCAGGCGCGCCAGCTTGGACAGGCCCGTCACATGACCGCGGTCGTTGGGGATATAGCCCACGTGCGCGAAGCCGTGGAACGGCACCAGGTGGTGCTCGCAGGTGGAGTAGACCTCGATGTCCTTGACCAGCACCATCTCGTCGTGGTCGACGTCGAAGACCTTGTTCAGCACGTCCTCGGGGGTCTGGCCCAGGCCGGAGAACTGCTCGGCGTAGGCGCGGGCGACCCGGGCCGGGGTGTCGAGCAGGCCGTCACGGTCGGGATCCTCGCCGATGGCGTAGAGGATCTCGCGGACGGCCTTCTCGATCCGGCCCAGGTCTACGTCGTGCGAACTCACGCACCGTCTCCGGAGGGCAGCGCGTCCTGGTGGCCCGCGGTGAGCGAGCCGTTGGCCGACTGCTCCTTCGGGGTCAGGATCGGCGGACGGTCGGACGGGAGCCGCTTGCCGTAGCCGGCGTAGGACGGGCGGTGCTCCTTGACCACGACCGGGGCGAAGATCTGGAGAACCTGCTCGCGGGAGAGGGTCTCCTTCTCCATGAGCTCCAGCACGAGGTTGTCGAGGACGTCGCGGTACTGGACCAGGATGTCCCACGCCTGGTCGTGCGCCGTCTCGATCATGCGGCGGACCTCTTCGTCGATCGTGGAAGCGATCTTCTCGGAGTAATCGCGCTCGTGGCCCATCTCGCGGCCGAGGAACACCTCGGCCTGACCGCTTCCGAACTTACGGGCGCCGAGCTGCTCGCTCATGCCGTACTCGGTGACCATGCGCCGGGCGACGGCCGTGGCCTTCTCGATGTCGTTGGAGGCGCCGGTGGTGGGCTCGTGGAAGACGAGCTCCTCCGCCGCGCGGCCGCCGAGCAGCATCGCGAGCTGGTCCATCATCTCGGAACGCGTGGCGAGGAACTTGTCCTCCATCGGCAGCGTCATCGTGTAGCCGAGCGCGCGGCCCCGGGACAGGATCGTGATCTTGTGGACCGGGTCGGAGTTGGGCAGCGCGTGCGCCACCAGCGCGTGACCGCCTTCGTGGTAGGCGATCATCTTCTTCTCCTTGTCGGACATGACCCGGGTCTTGCGCTCGGGCCCTGCCATGACGCGGTCGATCGACTCCTCGAGGACGTCCATCGTGATCAGCTTCTGGTCGGCGCGCGCGGTCAGCAGCGCCGCCTCGTTGATCACGTTGGCCAGGTCGGCTCCGGTGAAGCCCGGCGTGCGGCGCGCGATGACGTCGAGGTCGACGTCCGGCGAGAACGGCTTGCCGCGGCCGTGGACGCGCAGGATGCCCTTGCGGCCCTCCAGGTCGGGGCGGTCGACGGTGACCTGGCGGTCGAAACGGCCCGGCCGCAGCAGCGCCGGGTCGAGGATGTCGGGCCGGTTGGTCGCGGCGATGAGGATCACGCCGCCCTTGACGTCGAAGCCGTCCATCTCGACGAGCAGCTGGTTGAGGGTCTGCTCGCGCTCGTCGTGACCGCCGCCCAGGCCGGCGCCGCGGTGGCGGCCGACGGCGTCGATCTCGTCGATGAAGATGATCGAGGGGGCGTTGGCCTTGGCCTGCTCGAACAGGTCACGGACGCGGGAGGCGCCGACGCCGACGAACATCTCGACGAAGTCGGAGCCGGAGATCGAGTAGAAGGGGACCCCGGCCTCGCCCGCGACCGCGCGGGCCAGCAGGGTCTTGCCGGTGCCGGGCGGGCCGTACAGCAGCACGCCCTTGGGGATCTTGGCGCCGATCGCCTGGAACTTGGCCGGGGCCTGCAGGAACTCCTTGATCTCCTGGAGCTCCTCGATGGCCTCGTCGGCCCCCGCGACATCGGCGAAGGTGGTCTTCGGGGTGTCCTTGGTGATCAGCTTGGCCTTGGACTTGCCGAAGCTCATCACCCGCGAGCCGCCGCCCTGCATCTGGTTCATGACGAACAGGAAGATGAGGACGATGATGACGAGCGGCAGGAAGCTCACCAGGATGCTGACGAGGAAGTTCTCCTGCGGCACCTCGGTGGTGAAGCTCTTGGTCTTGCCGGCCTGGTACTGCGCCTGCAGCTCCTCGGTCAGCTTGGGGCCGTAGCCGCCCACCCAGTCCGCCTGGATCGTCTTGGTCGGGGTGTCACCCGGCCGGATCGTGATCGGGCTGTTGAGCGTCAGCTCGATCCGCTGATCCTTGTCGACAATCTTCGCGTTGTTGACGTTTCCATTGCGAATCTGCTGAAGGACCGTGGACGTGTCGGCCTGCTTGAAGTTTCCGCCGCCGCTCCAGAGCTGGGTGACGAGCAGGAGCAGCACGACGATGCCCAGGATCCACAGCAGTGGCCCACGTGTAAATCGCTTGAGATCCATCCGATGCGGAACCCCTTGCGGGCCCGTCCCTTCCTGACCATGGCCTTGAACCCCGGGACGCGTCCCGGGGGCCGCGGCATCCGAAACCGCGAGAACTTCCGACTACCCGAAGAGGACGCGCGGTCACCCTTCAGAAGTCAGAAGGTACACCGGCAGAGCGCGCGGAGGGACCGCCCGCTACACCGGTCTTGCCCTACCAACGTACGTCAGGTCTGGTAGTGTTCCCGGCTCCTCTTCGGATTGCTACTTGTAAACGTGGGGAGCAAGGGTTCCGATGAAGGGCAGATTGCGGTAACGCTCCGCGTAGTCCAGGCCATATCCGATGACGAACTCGTTGGGAATGTCGAAACCCACGTACTTCACGTCGATCGGCACCTTCACCGCGTCGGGCTTGCGCAGCGCGGTGCAGATCTCCAGCGACGCGGGATCGCGCGACTTGAGGTTCTCCAGCAGCCAGTGCAGGGTCAGGCCGGAGTCGATGATGTCCTCGACGATCAGCACGTGGCGGCCCATGATGTCGGTGTCCAGGTCCTTCAGCACCCGCACCACGCCGGACGACCTGGTGCCCGCCCCGTAGGACGACACCGCCATCCAGTCCATCTGCACGGGCACGTGCAACGCCCTGGCCAGGTCGGCCATCACCATGACCGCGCCCTTCAACACGCCCACGAGCAGGACGTCCTTGCCCGCGTAGTCCTGGTCGATCCGCTCGGCGAGCTCCTTGATCTTCGCTTGGAGCTCGTCCTCGGCGATGAGGACTTTCTCCAGGTCCTGGCCCATGTCGGCAGCGTCCACCTGTGGTTCCTTACGGGATGGGACTGATGGCGAGTATCAGGGTGCCACACCGCCTGACCGCGGCCCGCCCCCCGGGCAGGTCGACGGGCTTCTGCCCGCGCCAGTGCGTGACCAGGCGGTCTACGGCGCGTACATGCGTCGCCGACAGCGACCCGGCGGGCGCCCCCGCCGCGACCGCCGCGCGCCGCAGGACCCGCCTGCGCACCGCGCTGGGCAGGGCTTCGAGCGCCGGTACGGACAACGTCACCGAACCGTCGATATCGCTAAGAGCGCAATCCTGGTAGGCCCGATCGGCCCACTCGTCGAGCGCGTCGGCGTCCTCGCGGGCCAGCGCGGCGGTCCGGGCGAGCGCCTCGGCCACCCCCGGCCCGAGCTCCGACTCCAGCAGCGGCAGGATCCGCGTCCGCACCCGGACCCGGGTGTAGCGCGGGTCCTCGTTGTGCGGGTCGTCCCACGGGGTCAGGCCGAGCGCGAGGCACGCGGCCACCGTCGTCGCCCTCGGGAGGTCGAGGAACGG
Organism: Nonomuraea sp. NPDC050691; assembly: GCF_040654455.1. NCBI lineage: Bacteria > Bacillati > Actinomycetota > Actinomycetes > Streptosporangiales > Streptosporangiaceae > Nonomuraea > Nonomuraea sp. NPDC050691. The sequence continues at coordinate 34,936 of NZ_JBFAIA010000005.1, read as the reverse complement.
CCTGAGATAGCGTCCGCTCCGCGCGGCCATCCCCGAGATCGACCGCGGCCCGCTGCCCCTGGCCAGCCCGAGCAGCACGGTCTCGGCCTGGTCGTCACGGGTGTGCCCGAGCAGCACGGCCCGCGCCCCGAGCCGGTCGGCGGCCTCGGCCAGCGCCCGGTAGCGGGCGTCGCGGGCCGCCGCCTCCGGGCCCCCCTCGGTGCCCACCTCGACGGTGAGGACCTCGGCCATGCCCAGCCCGAGGGACGCGGCCAGGGCGGCGACCTGCTCGGCCCGCTCGGCCGAGCCCGGCTGGAGCTGGTGGTCCACCGTGAGCAGCCCCGACTCCAGGCCGGCGCGGGACGCCACGAAGCCGAGCGCCGCCGCCAGCGCCAGCGAGTCGGCGCCGCCGCTGCACGCGACGAGCACCGGCCCACCCTGCGCCGGCCCGGCCAGTGCCTCGCGCACGGCCCTCCGGACGTCGGCCACGGCCGGATGCGGACCCACGGGCGGCGGCTCCGGTCAGGCCGGCAGCGCCGGGGCGCCGATGACGCGGCGGATCCAGGCGTCCGGGTCGGAGATCTCACCCGTCGTCGGCAGCGTCTCCGACGAGGTCCAGATCCGGTTGAAGCCGTCCATGCCGACCTTGCCCACCACCGTGCGCACGAACGCCGAGCCTTCGGCGTACTGCTTCATCTTGAGCTCGATGCCGAGCAGGCGGCGGATCGTGCGGTCCAGCTTGGAGCCGCCCTCGCGACGCTGGGCGAACTTGGCCCGGATGTCGGCGACCGTGGGCACCACGGACGGGCCCACGGCGTCCATCACGTAGTCGCCGTGCCCCTCCACCAGCGTCATCACGGCAGTCAGCCGGTCGAGGATCTCCTTCTGGGCCGGCGACTGGATGACGTCGATGAGGTTGCCCTCGCCGCCCCGCACCACGTCGGCCACGGTGTCGGCGGCGCCGCGCAGCCGTTCGATGATGGTGCCCAGGTCGAGGTCGGAGGCGAGCAGGAACTCGGTCATCTGCGCGCGGATGTACTCGCGCAGCCACGGAACGCCGGTGAACTGCACCCGGTGGGTCTCCTCGTGCAGGCACACCCAGAGGCGGAAGTCGTGCGGGTCGACGTTCATCTCCCGCTCGGCGTGGACGATGTTGGGCGCCACCAGCGTCAGGCGGCCCGCCGGCTCGCGGCCCGACGGGTCCGGCGGCAGGAACAGCTCGTACTGGCCGAGCACGCGCGAGGCGAGGAAGGCGAGCACGGCGCCCACCTCGACGCCGGTGATGCGCGAGCCCACGGCGGTCACGATCGGCGGCGGCGGGTTGGCGCCGCTGCCGATGCGCTCGGTCAGCGGCTCCAGCACGACGCGGAAGCCCTCGACGTTGGCCCTGATCCAGCCGGGCCGGTCGACGACCGTCGCCGGCTGCGGCGCGGTGTCAGCGTGAATCTTGGTGAACTCGCGCACGTGGCCCTCGGCCTCGCGGGAGAGCGTGCGGAGCTCGGTGACGGCCTGTCTGGCCTCTTCACGGCTCACTTGGGGACCGGGGCGCACCAGGCGCGTGCCGGTCGAGACGGCCAGATCCCAGTCGATCACCTGCATACCGTCCACCGTACGTTGTCCGCTCCCCACCCGCGAAGGAGCGCCGGGGTCTGGACTGAGGAGAGAGGGAGCGAAGCGACCGAACGACGAGGGAAGACACCGGGTCAAGCGACTGAGCCGCGATCCGCAGGATCGCCATCAAACCCGCGAAGGAGCGCCGGGGTCTGGACTGAGGAGCCCCCCAGCGCCGTGTCCTCCGGGTAGCGAAACGGCACGTCAGGAGCGCGCGACTATGGCGGCGAGCTTGTCGAGGACGGGTTCGGCGTTGAGGGGGACGCGGTCGGCCATGAAGGCGAACGTGACGAGGCGGCCGTCCTTGGTGGTCGCGAGCCCCGCCAGTGTGTTGACGTTGTTGAGCGTGCCCGTCTTGGCGCGGACGAGCCCCACCTGCCCCTTGCTGTCGGCGGAGGTGAAGCGGCGGCCGTTGCCGAGCGTGCCGGAGAAGCCGGCGACGGGCATGCCGGAGGCCACCGCCCTCAGCTCGGGGTGGGCGGCGCTGCCCGCGGTGGCGATGACGCGGGCCAGCGCGTCGGGGCTGATGCGGTTGAACGGCGACAGTCCGCTGCCGTCGCGGATCTGGACCCCGCCCGGGAGGCCGAGGCGCTTGAGCACCTGGAGGGTCGCCGCGGCGCCGCCGTCGAAGGAGGCGGGTTGCCCCTCCTTGACGGCCACCTGGCGGGCCAGCGCCTCGGCCAGGTCGTCGTCGCTGAACGTCAGCGTGTGCTCCACGAGGGCGTAGACGGGCGGCGACTCGACCCGGGCCAGCTCGGCCGCGCCCGCGGGTGCCTTGGCGGGCCGCGCCGACCCTGACACGCTGATGCCCTGGCGGCCGAGGAGCCGGGCGAACGCGGCGGTGGCGAAGCGCGGCGGGTCGGTGACGCGCGGCGTGGACTGGCTGGGGTAGCGGCGCCCCTCGTCGATCACCAGCGAGGACACCGGCGCGACTTCACCGTCGGGTATGTAGTTCGGCTTCCAGCAGGAGCAGACCCGCGGGCCGGTGTAGAGCGAGGCGTCGTAAGAGAGCGTGACCTTGGTGACGCCCTTGGCCTTGAGCGCCGCGGCGGTGCGCGCGGCGAGCGTGGCCAGCGACGCCGGCTTGGGGTAGGCGCCGGGCTTGGCCGACGGGCCGGCCAGCGTGGGGTCTCCGCCGCCGACCAGCACGACCGCGCCCGGAGTGGCGCCCTGCACGACGCGGGTCGCGAAGCGGGCGTCGGGGCCGAGCGAGGCCAGGGCCGCGATGCTGGTGACCAGTTTCGTGGTGGAGGCGGGGGTGATGCCGGTGTCGGCGTTGGCGGCGAAGATCCGCTGCCCGGTGGCCGCGTCGAGGACGACGGCGCCCACCCGGGCCCCCAGCTCTTTGTCACCCAGGGCGTCGGTGAGCTGACGGGTCAAAGTACTCTTAGTCGGGAGAGGTCCGTCTCCGGCCCTCGCCGCAAGCCCGGAAAGGACCGGGCCGGCGGTGACCACGGGGGCCGCGGGAGACCCCTCGGGAGACGCCGTCGGCTCGTCCGGTGACGGCTGCCTCGTCATGGCGTCCACGTCCAGGCTGGTCGTCACCGCCCACACGCCGGTGACGATCGTCAGGATCTGGAGCAGGGCGAGCGTGGTCAGCATCACCCACCGCTCGTGCCGCACCACGTCCCTGACCTCTCTCCTGGTGTTCGCCTACGAGACATTAACGCCCGCCCGGGGGTGCCGGGGGGGATGAGCGGAGGAACCGCGGTGGAGTTCGACGTTGTCGTTGAGATTCCCAAGGGACAACGGAACAAGTACGAAGTGGACCACGAGACCGGGAAGATCAGGCTTGACCGGCTCCTGTTCACCTCCACGCAGTACCCCGCCGACTACGGCTTCATCGAGAACACCCTCGGCGAGGACGGCGACCCGCTCGACGCGCTGGTGCTGCTTCAGGAGCCGACGTTCCCGGGCTGCTACATCACCTGCCGCGCGGTCGGCATGTTCCGGATGACCGACGAGAAGGGCGGCGACGACAAGGTCCTCTGCGTCCCGTCCACCGACCCGCGTATGGAGCACATCCGCGACATCCACCACGTGCCGGAGTTCGACCGGCTGGAGATCCAGCACTTCTTCGAGGTCTACAAGGACCTGGAGCCCGGCAAGTCCGTCGAGGGCGCCAACTGGGTGGGCCGCATGGAGGCCGAGGTCGAGATCAAGCGCTCGTTCGAGCGGGCGCGCGAGGAGGGCCACGCCCACTGACACACTCCTCAGGCCGCCGGCCTGGTGGCGCCCACCAGGTCGGTCCGCCACATCGAGGCCACGCGCACCACGTCTCCGGTCTGGGGCGCGTGGACCATCATGCCGTCGCCCACGTAGATCCCCACGTGGTGGATGGTGCCGGGGTCCTCGCTCTCGTACCCGAAGAACAGCAGGTCACCGCGGCGTAGCTGGTCGTACGGGATGTGCGGGCCGGAGGTCCACTGGGTGCCCGTCCAGTGGTCCAGCCGCACCCCCACCTGCTCCCAGGCCCGCATGGTCAGGCCGGAGCAGTCGTAGCTCGTCGGCCCGGCGGCCGCCCACACGTACGGCTTGCCGAGCTGGGTGAGCGCCCAGTTGGCCGCCAGGTCGCCTCCGGACGAGCCCTTGCCGACCAGGCCGGCGGCCCCGAGACCGGCGAGCCGGGCCTGGCGGGCCGCCTCCCGCTCCCTGGCCAGCCGGTCGGCCCTGCTCCGCGCCGCGTCGACCCGGTGCTCCAAGGTGCGGAGCTCCCTGCGCAGGCCCCTGGTCTCCTCCCGCTGCCGGGCGACGGCCTGCTCGGCCGCGACCTTGGCCCGCTCCGCCCGCAGCGACGCCTCCTCCTGCGCGGCGTAGGCGTCGGCCGCCTGCGCGCGCAGGATGCCGGCGACGGCCTGGGTGTCGCGCATCCGGGAGAGGATGACGGCGCGCTCGGCGCTCATGTGCTCCAGCACGCTGGCGCGGTGCAGGTAGCCGTCGTCGTCGCCGGTGTCGTTCATCATGAACAGGTACGGCTTGCTCAGGTCGAGGCCGCCGTAGGTCTCCGCGACGAGTGCCGCGACCTTCCCCCGCGCCGACTCGACCTCCGCGTCGGCCGACGCGAGCCGGGCCCGCGCCTGGTCGTACTCCTGGCTCGCCCGCCGCATCCGGACCATCTCGCCGTTGTACGCCTCGACCCGCCGCTCGACGCTCGCGGTGAGCTCGTCGAGGCGGGCGCGGGCGTCGACGAGCGCGGCGCTGGCGGCGCCCAGTTCCTTGTTGCGCTGCCGTACGGCGCGGCGGGCGCGGGAGACCTCACGCGTGGACGGCGGCCGCCCCGCCACGACCGGCGCGCCGACGAGTCCGAACGCCGGGCCGGGCACGCGGGCGGGCGCGCCCTGGCGGCCGGACGCGAGGACAGGGGCGGACGCCGAGTTGGCCGGTGGGCACAGGACGACGACCAGGCAGGCGGCAAGGCACACCCTCACGGAGCGCATGCTTCCCCCTCCTCGTTGGTGGCATTACGCACCACCTTGCCCAGAGGTCACTCTGCGCACACGTTAGGCTCACCGAGCGTGTTCACTCAAGGCGGAACAGGCGTTGGATCCAGGGTCGGACACCAAGGGTCGGCGTGGAGGTGTCGCGGGGATACGTGAAGACCGGCGTCTGCGCCTGGTAGCGGGCCCGCAGGTCGGCGGCGTTGCACCAGTCGGCCCCCACCCGGGCGGCCGCCCAGGCCGCGGCGATCGCCGGGCGCGCCTCGGGGTGCCGGTCGTAGGTCTGGTACAGCGTCATGGTCGCGTCGGCCGCCAGGAAGCCGTCGCCCCGGTACGCGGCCCCGGCCAGGTAGGACGCGGTGATCCGGCCGCCGTGGGGGCTGGCCAGGGCCCAGGTCCAGTTGGCCACCACCAGGGCGAGCACAGGGTCGGGCACCGCGGCGGCGGCCGCGTACATGCGCTCCTGCCGCGGTCCGGTCAGCCGGAGAGGGGTCCAGAACCAGTCGAGTTCGCCGGGCGGCAGGTCGGCGGCCAGCCAGTACAGCAGGGCGAGACCGCGGGCGGTGCGCAGCCGGCACAGCTCCAGGACGTGGCGGAGCATGTGCGGCCCGCGGTCGATCCAGGTGGGCCAGGTGATCCGGTGGCTCCTGGTCACGGCCTCGGCCAGCTCCGCGCGGACGGGCAGCGGGCAGACCCGGCAGCCGAGGTGCGGGTCCTCGCGAAGCTGGTAGGCCTGCATCGGCGATTTCAGGCAGTCGCCGAGGAGGACGGCGTGGGCGGCTGCTCGGGGGTCGGGACCGGGGTGGTGGCCGGCGGCGGGGTGGGGGCGGGAACGGGAGTCGGCCGAGGGCCGGCCGGAGGGCCGGAGACGTGGCTGGGGGCGGGATGACCAGGGGGGTCGCCGGCGGGCTTGCCCGTGGGCTTTCCGGTGGGCTTTCCGGTGGGTGCGGCGGTCGGCTTGCCGGTGGGGCAGGGCGTGGGGGCCGGGCCGTGGCTCTGGTGCTCCCTGGGGCGGCCGTCGCCGGGGTCTCCCGGGGTGCCGGGGACGCCACCGGACGGCGTGACGGGAGCGCCCGGGCCTCGAGGCGTGCCAGCCGGCGACGACGAGGGGGCGGCGGGCGCGCCGGTGGCGCCCATGGTGGCCGGCAGGGAGCCCTGGGTGGGGACGATCCCCGCGGTCGGCGGCGGCTCGACCGGCGTCATCGAGTGGAACATCCCGTACGGGAACGTCGCCCGGGAGTCCACGATCGGCTCGACGATGGGCCTGACGTCGATCGGCTGGTCGTCCGGCGCCGGGGGCCACGGCATGCGGGCGCCGGGCGGCTCGGCCGTCGCGGGGAGCGCCGCCGGGGTGCCGCCTCCTCCCCTGTGCAGGTCGTCCTGGAACTGGTGGAAGACCGCGGCTATCGCCACCATGGACGCGACCGCCGCCAGTGTGCCCGCCAGCGCCTGAGGCCAGCGGCGAGGCCGCCTGTCACCGGGTTCGGGAAACCCGGCGGGGCCCAGCGCCCCCGATCGCCGCGCGACGTAACGCCGGTAGGGCAGCAGCTCGGGATCGGCGAAGCAGCTCAGCACCCTGACCCGCAGGGCGCCGGGCAGCGGGACCGGCGGCACCAGGTCGAAGACCTTGGACTCCGACACCGGCCGGTCGCGGTGCGGCGCGCAGGTCTCGCACCGGGACAGGTGCCGGACGAGCTGCTCGCGCATCTCCGGTGTCAGCTCACCGGCGAAGCCGCTGAGGATGCGGGCCCTGCCGGGGCAGTCGTAGGGGCCCTTGCGGGCCAGCACCTCGGCCGTGATCGCGTCGCGCAGGCGCTCGCGGGCCTGCACGCGGGCCGCCTCGACCTGGCGCGGGCGCACGCCGAGCACCGCCGCCACCTCGGGGACGGTGAGACCGTGCCGGGTCGTCAGCTCCAGCACCGCCCGGTCGGCGACGGGCAGGCCGCGGACCGCGTTGGCCGCCATGACGCGCAGGTCGGCGTCGGCGGGGTCACCCTGCGGCTCGGCCTGGAAGGGCGGCTCCGCCAGGAAGGGCGACTCGGTCGGGAACGGCGGGTCGGCCGGGAAGGGCCGGCCGGTCGGGAAGGGCGGCTCGTCGGCCGGCCAGCCGGGACCGGCGGCGGGCGCCTCCGCACCGTCCGCCCGCTCCGCGGCGTCGGGACGTACGGCGGCCAGCCGCCGGCGCAGGCACTCGGCGTGGGCGAGCGCGTAGAGCCACGTCCTCAGGCGCCCGGGGTCGGAAAGGGAACCGGCGTGCGCGGCCGCCGCGATCAGCGTGTCGCGGAGCGCCACCTGGGCGCTGTCGGAGTGCGGAAGAAGGGACCAGCAGTATCTATAGATGCCCTCGGCGTACGCGTCGTAGAGCGCGGCGAGGGCATCCGGGTCGCCTGCGCGGAGCGCTTCGACCAGGACGCGGTCATTCATATGACCGAATGTAATGGATTAGTAACTTGTAGTTCTACCGTTTCGGCGCCTACGGCGTGGCTCGTTCACCTTGGCGGGCAGAACTGCTCCGCAATTGCCTCCTCAAACCCATTTATCGCCCAATTTAGAGAATATTTCGCATTAATCGACAGGCCGCGTCCCGGGAGGAAAAACGGACGCGGCCCCGATCACTCCTTGTGCTCGGTCAAGGCCGAGCTGCCCCGGTCCACGGCGAACGGCGGCATGGACGGCTTGATCGTGTGCAACGGCACCGCGCCGCCCAGCGCCAGCTCCTCGTACGGCCGCGCCGTCGAGCCCCACGTGCGGGCCGTCACCTCGGCGTCGGTCGGCTTGGCCTTGTCCGGCAGCCCCTCCACGGTCAGCACGAAACGCGGCGGCCGGCCCGGCTTGACGTCGTCCACGAACGTGCTGCCTCCCCCGAGCAGCTTGCCGTCCCGGTCGCGGACCAGCGCGTTGACCACGAGGCTGCCCGCCGGCAGCCGGTACGGGTTGCCGACATAGCCGGTGACCACGACGGAGCCGTCCTTCTGCGGCAGCGTCTGCACCCGCGAGATCGGGAACGGCCGGAACGCCGACGGGACGCGGGCGGCGGTCCGCCACTGGGCGGGCCGGTACTCGATGGACACCTTCACCGGCTTGTGCTCGGCGTTGGCGTGGCCGGTGAAGGCCAGCTCCCCGCCGGGCGGCACGGCGTCGAGCGGCTGGTCCATCCGGACCACCTCACGCCCGCCGGCGTCGCGGCCGACGATCGTGGCCACCACGTGCTCGCCGAAGTGCCACGGGTTGTCGTTGGCGAGGACTCCCGCCCAGTTGACGACGTACCCGTCGGACGACTTCGCGACGTGCGACACCTGCTCCTTGAGCGTGAGCGGCTTGAGCTTGGGTTCTGACGAAACCTCGGTCGAGCACCCGGTGAGGCAGATCGCCCCGAGTGCGAGGAGGCTGACGGTTCGGCTACGCGGGATCACTTTGCCGTGATAGCCGCTTCATGGGTACGGCTGGCAGAGGACACGCGCCAGCCGTACCAACTCTTTAACGCGCCCGCACCACCCTGGTCTCGTCCCACACGGGGTGTGGCGACTCGTAGACGGTGCCGTCGGAGCCGAAGACGAGGAAGCGGTCGAAGTCGGCGGCGAACCAGCGGTCGTGGGTGACCGCGAGGACCGTGCCGTCGAAGGCGTCGAGGCCCTGCTGAAGCGCCTCGGCGCTGGCCAGGTCGAGGTTGTCGGTCGGCTCGTCGAGCAGCAGCAGCGTGGCGCCGGACAGCTCCAGCAGCAGGATCTGCAGCCGCGCCTGCTGCCCGCCGGACAGCGTGTCGAAGCGCTGCTCGGCGACCAGCCCCGCCAGCTCGTAGCGGGCCAGCGCCTTCATGGCCTGGCTCTTGTCGCGGGCGTGCTCGGTCATGACGATCTCGACCGGGGTGCGGCCGAGCAGGTCGGGGCGGGCGTGGGTCTGTGCGAAGTGGCCGGGCACGACCCGGGCGCCGAGGCGGGCCGTCCCGTCGTGGCGTACCGGCTCGCCCGCGCACAGCCGCAGGAAGTGGGACTTGCCCGAGCCGTTGGAGCCGAGGACCGCGACGCGCTCGCCGTACCAGATCTCCATGTCGAACGGCCGCATCAGGCCGGTCAGCTCCAGCCCCTCGCAGATGACGGCGCGCTTGCCGGTGCGGCCGCCCTTGAGCCGCATGCTGATGTTCTGGTCGGCGGGCGGCACCTCCGGCGGGCCGGCCTCGACGAACTTGCGCAGCCGCGTCTGCGCCGCGTGGTAGGCGGCGGCCATGCCGTCGTTGTAGCGCGCCTTGTTCTTCAGCATGTTGACCAGGGCCTTGAGCTTGGCGTGCTCCTCGTCCCAGCGCCTGCGCAGCTCGTCGAGGCGCTCGTTGCGGGCCCTGCGCGCCTCGGCGTAGGTGACGAAGCCGCCGCCGTGGATCCAGATGTTGCCGGCCTCGACGGTGACGATGCGGTCGGCGGCGTTGGCGAGGAGCTGGCGGTCGTGGCTGATCAGCAGGACCGTCTTGGGCGTCTCCCTGAGCTGCCGCTCCAGCCACTCCTTGCCGGGCACGTCGAGGTAGTTGTCGGGCTCGTCGAGCAGCAGCGTCTGGTCGGGGCCGCGCAGCAGCGCCTCCAGGACGAGCCGTTTCTGCTCGCCGCCGGACAGGGTCGACACGTCGCGGTACTTCACGTTGTCGTACGGCACGCCGAGGGCGGCGACGGTGCAGGTGTCCCAGAGGACCTCGATGTCGTAGCCGCCCGCGTCGGTGTAGTCGGTGATGGCCTGGGCGTAGCGGAGCTGCGCCTTCTCGTCGTCGCGCTCCATCATGACCAGCTCGGCCGCCTCCAGCCGCTCGGCGGCCTTGCGCACGGCCGGCGGGGCGACGCTCAGCAGCAGGTCGTGGACGGTGCTGCCGTCGCGCACGCTGCCCACGAACTGGCGCATCACGCCGAGCCCGCCGGAGCTGGCCACGCTGCCCTCGACGGGCTGGAGATCGCCGGCGATCAGCCGCAGCAGCGTGGTCTTGCCGGCGCCGTTGGGTCCGACGAGGGCGGCCTTGACCCCCTCGCCGATGCGGAAGGACACGTCGTTGAGCAACGGCCGCCCGTCGGGCAGCACGTACGTCAGATGTCCGATCTCCACATGCCCCATGGCGCCTTCCCTCATTCGATCCGCCTCGCGCAGGGTACTCGGGCGCGGGCGACTCGGTCATTCCGTTTTCAGCCGGGCTGCCGGGCCACGCGGCCCGCGTGCTCCAGGATGCGCGCGTTGACGAGGTCGGGCACGTCGAACGCCACCGAGTGCCCGCTGCCGGGCACCAGCTCCACCTCAGCGGACGGGACGAGCCGGGCCAGCCGCCGGGCCTCCGCCGCCGAGTCCTGCATGGTGCTGTGCGCGCCGAACAGGATCCGGGTGGGCACGGTGACGGCGGCCAGCTCGTCGTCCGTCACCGGCACCATCGGCGGGAGCGCCTGCTCGTACAGGTACGTGCCCGAGATGGCGACCATGAGGATCGCGCTCTTGCGGTTGATCGAGTCGGTGTGGATGAGCCGGGACAGGGGCCGCCTGATCCACGGCGGCGCGTGGAGGCCGAGCCCGCAGGCGAAGCCCCAGGCGTAGTGGCGCAGCCCGGCGACGCGGAAGGCGGCCGGGTCGAGGAGCGTCATCCCGGCCACGCGCTCGGGCATGCGGATGGCCGCGTGCAGCGCCTGCCAGCCGCCGTAGGAGAAGCCCACGAGGTACGCGGCGGGAGCGCCGATGCCGTCGAGAACCTCGCCGAGCCAGTCGGTCAGGTCGCCGGGGCCGTCGAGGGGTCTGGTCTGGACGCTGCGCCCGGCCGCCCCGACCGGGTCGACGAGGTAGACGGGGTGGGCGGCGCCGATCGGGCCGCTGGTGTGGATCCAGCCCAGGGAGTTGCCGCCGTGGCCGGGCAGGAAGACCACCGGAAGGCCGTCCGGGACGCCGGTGCGGTAGAGGCGGGTGCTGCCGTAGGCGGTGGGGACGTCGAGCGGCTCCAGCGGCACCGGGAAGTCGCGGATGGCCGCGTCGTAGCCGGCGAAGTACCGCTCCTCCGCCCTGTCGTTGCGGAACCGACCGATCTTGGGGCGATCTGCCATGGATTCCCTCCGTTCGACCACCTTCTTGATACATGTGTACCATGAAAACGTGCCGAAGCGAGTGGACCACGAGGAGCGCCGGAGCCAGATCGCCGAGGCGGTCGTCCGGATCGCCGCGTCACGCGGCCTGGAGGCGGCCAGCATGCGGGAGGTGGCGGCCGAGGCCGGTGTCTCGCTGCGGCTGGTGCAGTACTACTTCCACACCAAGGAGGAGCTGCTGCGCGGCGTGCTCAAGCACCTGGGCGGGCTGATCGCCCAGCGGGTGGCCCGGGGCGTGGCGGCGCTCGGGGAGCCGGTGACGCCACGCACGTTCCTGTACGGCGCGCTGCCGGCGCTGATCCCCACGGACGACGAGAGCCGGCGGATCGCGCTGGCCTACCAGGCCCACTACACGCTCACGCTGACCCGGCCGGAGCTCGCCCCCGACGGCCTGACGTACGCGAACGCGCTGCGCGACCTGGTCGCCCGCCACATCCGGGAGGCGCAGGAGGCCGGCCAGGTCGCCCAGGGCGAGGACCCGAGGGTCGCGGCGGGCATCGTGCTCGCCCTGGTGACGGGGCTCCAGTCGAGCGTGCTGGCCGGGCAGTACGAGGGAACGGAGGCCGTGGCCCTGCTGACGGCCCACCTGGACCGCCTGATCGGGGCTAGACCTTAGGGGGAGGGCAGATCACGCCTGCGACCACTTCGATCGCGGCGGCCACCAGGAGGGGCAGGGCGGGATGCACGCCGAGCAGCAGCGCCCGCAGCGCCGCCACCAGGATCAGGACGCCCTCGCCGGCGATCGCGAACGTCAGCCACCGCGGCCCGCGCCGCCTGACCAGCACGCCGTTCGCCCAGTGCCCGGCGATGGCCCCGGCCGCGAACGCCGCGAGGGAGACGACCGGCCCGGCCGGCCGGAACTCGTCGTTGAACAGGCCGAAGCCGGCGAACAGCACGTTGCCCGTCATCACCGCCGTGAACACGCGGCCGAGCCCCAGGAAGCTCACGGCCTCGACCACGCCCGTGACCCCGGTGAGCAGGACCAGGATCACCGTCAGCCGCTCGGGCCGGCTCCCCGTCGCGAAGGGCATCTCACCTTCATATCCGCCGCCTGGGCCATGGGCGAAGCCGCCGCACCGGTGTCCCGAGGCCCGCGACCAGGACGCATGCGGCCGCCACCAGGTACGGCCAGCGGGCCAGGTCCATCAGGCAGGTCGCCGGGAACGTGAAGCCGTGGACCGGCAGGGCCAGGAACGACAGCCCGGCCGCGGTGGCGAGGGCGAGGATGCGGGCGCCGCGCGGCCCGAGGCAGGTGCTCGCCGCGGCGGCGACGGCCAGCAGCACGACGAGCACGTCGAAGGCCCCCGTGGTCACGAGCCGGAAGTAGAACAGGTCGCCGTCGGGCACCACCGCCTTGACCTGCTGCCCGCACCGGGTGCTTTCGTCGACGAGGCCCAGACGAATCCGGAGCACCGGCCACAGCGTGGCGGCGAGCGCGGCGCTCGCGTCCGCGCGGGCGCCCACAGCATCACCAGGGCCAGCGCCGCCGCGAGCAGCACGTCGGTCCAGACCAGAACCTCCTGCGCCACCAGGCTGACGAGGCTCCCGACCATGGGAGCGTACGCGAACCACCCGAAGGGCTCGCTGGGCAGGGCGGCGAGCACGACGGGCGCGGCGGCCAGGCAGACCGCGCCGAGGCGTGACAGGCGGGCCACGGCTGCGGACATGGCGGGACTCCGGCTCGGCTGGGGGTGCACGGGTCGAGGAAGGCGACACTAGCGGATCTTCACCACAGGGGTGGACAGCAAGTGATCTAATGACTAGAACTGTAGGGAATCACCCCCTAAGGACGTGCCATGACGCGATTCCGTGCTGCCCTCATCCCCCTGGCCGCCACGCTCCTCGGCCTCACCGCACTGCCTTCCCAGGCGATCGCCGCCCCACCGAAGCCGGTGCCCGGCGTCTCCGCCGACCGGTCCGCCGCGACGCTCGCCGCACCTTCCACGTGCGGTCCGACGGTCAAGGGCGCCTCGATCGACGCCCGGCTGACCAACCTGTTCACCGCGTACGGCAACGACAACAGCCGCCTCGACGACTGGACCGGCGCCGACGGCACCTACTCGCTGCGCCTGCCCAACGGGCGCGAGCTGTGGATCTTCTCCGACACGTTCCTCGGCCGGATCAACTCCGACGGCTCCCGGCCGCCGGTGGTGGAGGAGGGCGGCACCACCGTCTTCCTCAACAACACCTTCGCTCTCGAGCGCGACGGCCGGCTGTCCACGATCTACGCCGGCACCCCCGCCAAGCCGGCCGCCGTGATGCCGCCGCGCGACAAGAACCACTGGTACTGGGCCGGCGACGCCACGCTCGCCGGTGGCCTCGTCGAGGTGACCTACCAGGAGTACGAGCGCTTCGGCACCGGCACGTGGGACTGGCGCTGGCACCGCAACGTGGTCGCCAGGTTCGCCCCCAGCCGCCTGGACCGCCCGCTGAGCGTCCACGACCTGCCCTCCGGGCACGGCGTCTCCTGGGCCTCGGCCACGCTCAAGGACGGCGGCTACACCTACGTCTACGGCGTGGAGGACCTCGGCTCGCCCAAGTACATGCACATCGCCCGCGTCAAGGGACAGAGCCTGCTCGGCAAGTGGGAGTACCTCAAGGCCGACGGCACCTGGTCACCGGACGAGGCCGACTCGACCCGGGTCATGAGCGGCGTGGCCAACGAGTACAGCGTCACCAAGGTCGGCAACGGCTACGTGCTCATCACCCACGACACCACCGAGGTGCTGAGCGCGAACATCGTGGCCTACTCGTCGTGCTCGCCGTTCGGGCCGTTCACCGGCAAGCAGCACGTCTACACGACGCCTGAGACGAACGGGAACATCTTCACCTACAACGCCCACGCTCACCCCGAGGTGTCGGGTAAGGGACTGGTCGTGTCGTACAACGTCAACAGCTTCGTGAACACCGACCACTACCGGGACTCGTCGATCTACCGGCCGCGCTTCATCGACGTGAGCTTCGGGTGAGGCGGAACTGGGCGGCGCGCCTGCGGTCCGTCACCATCGACGGGCTGCGGGCGGTCGTGCTCGAGAACGAGCGGCTCCGCGTGACCGTGGTGCCCGGCAAGGGCGGTGACGTGGTGGAGTTCCTGCACAAGCCCACCGACACCGACTTCGTCTGGCTCTCGCCGCAGGGCCTGCGCGACCCGGCCCACCATCTCCAGGGTGCCGCCGACGACGTCGCCCAGTTCGTCGACCACTACGAAGGGGGATGGCAGGAGATCTTCCCCAGCGGCGGCGCCCCCAGCGAGTACCGGGGGGCGCGGCTGGCCCAGCACGGCGAGGTCGCCGGGCTCCCCTGGGAGTACACGATCACGGCCGACTCCGAGGAGGAGGTCGCGGTACGGCTCAGCGTGCGGACCCGGCGCCTGCCGTACCGGGTGGACAAGACGTTCCGGCTGCGGGCGGGCACGGCCGCGCTGGAGGTCGAGGGCAGCGTGACCAACGAGTCCGACCTGGAGCTGCACGCGATGTGGGGACAGCACATCGTGTACGGCCGGCCGTTCCTGCGGCCGGGCGCCCGGATCCGGCTGCCGGAGGGCGTCACCGTGATCCCGCACGAGACGGCCATCAACCCGCGTGGCCGCCGCGTACGGGCCGGGGGGCCGTGGACCTGGCCGGTCGTGCCGGCCGACGGCGGCGGCGAGACGGACCTGAGCGTGGTGCAGGAGCCCGGGGCGCCCAGCGACGTCGTCTACCTGACGGGGTTCACCGACGGGTGGTACGAGATCGCCGGCGACGTGGGGCTGCGCGTCGAGTGGGACGCGCGGGTGCTGCCGTACCTGTGGATGTGGCAGGAGCTCGGCGCGTCGGAGGACTACCCCTGGTGGGGGCGCGTGTACACGGTGGGGCTGGAGCCGTTCGCCGGCATGCCGACCAACGGGCTGGCGGAGGCCGTGGCCAACGGCACGGCGCTCACCCTGGGGCCGCGCGAGACGAGGACGCTGACGATGCGGGCAGAGGTTCTGGCATGAGTGAGTTCGGCGGGAAGGTGGCGCTGGTCACCGGCGGGTCGATGGGCATCGGCCGCGCGGTGGTGGACCGGCTGGCCGACGGCGGCGCGTCCGTCGTGTTCTGCGGCGCCGACAAGGACGCGGCGCTCGACAGCGAGCACGTGACGGGCGTCGTCGCCGACGTGCGGCGGGCCGGCGACATGCGCGACCTCGTGGACCTCGCGGTGGCCAGGTACGGCGGGCTGGACGTCGTGGTGACGTGCGCGGGCGTGCAGAGGTACGGCACGGTCGAGGACACCCCCGAGGACGTCTGGGACGAGGTCATGGACATCAACCTCAAGGGCGTCTACCTCACCTGCAAGGCGGCCGTGCCCCGGCTGCGGGCGCGCGGCGGCGGCTCGATCGTGGTGATGTCGTCGGTGCAGGCGTTCGCCTCGCAGGCGCAGGTGGCCGCCTACACCGCGAGCAAGGCCGCCCTGAACGGCCTGACCCGGGCGATGGCGCTCGACCACGCCGCCGACGGCATCCGGGTCAACGTGGTGTGTCCCGGCTCGGTCGACACGCCCATGCTGCGCTGGGCGGCCGACCTGTGGCGCGGGCCCCTGTCGCAGGAGGAGCAGGTGGCCCAGTGGGGCCGCGCCCATCCGCTGGGCCGCGTGGCGCGCCCCGAGGAGGTGGCCGAGCTGGTGGCCTTCCTCGCGAGCCCCCGGTCGTCGTTCATCACCGGCGCGGAGCACCGCGTCGACGGCGGCCTGCTGGCGCGGAACCCGGCCGCCCTACCCGAATGACCACGCCCGCGCGCCGCCGCCCCAGCGCGCGGGCGTCAGCGTTCTAAGACCTCGGCGGCCCCGTCGAGGCGCGCGCGCAGGTCGTCGCGCAGCGCCGCGAAGCGGGCCGGCTCGGCGGCGACGACGGCCCGCTGCGCCGCGACGTCGGCGGCGAACCAGGCGGGCACCAGGCCCGAGGACCACTTGCAGGCCGTGTCGGCCGTCGCGGTCCGTTTCTCGCGCGCCGTGACGGCCGCCGAGCGCAGGTTCCAGCGGGGGTCGGCGATGGCGGCCTCCGGCGACGGGTAGGGGTGTCCGGCGCGTTCCATGCAGGTCTTCCAGCGGGTGACGGCCTCGACGACGGCCGGGTGCCGGGCGGCCTGCTCGACCGTCCGCGCGTCCTGGAGCGCCAGCCACTGCCAGTCGGGAGGCGGGCTTCCAGGGGCGGGCCCGGTACGGCTCGCCAGCTCGGCCGTGGCGCGCTCGTCGCAGCCCGGACGGCCGGGCGTGCCCGCGAGATCGCGGCGCGCGGACCGTCCGAGGGCGGTCTCCCAGGCGTCCCAGCCCTGGCCGGGAGGTTTGGAAGGGGGCAGGTGGTAGCCGTGCCGGCGGGCCCGCCGGGGGTCCGCGACGCCGTACCGGCGGCTGTTGCCCGGGTCGCCGGCGGCGAAGGCCGCGGCGTCCGGGCGGGGCGGGGAGACGGCGTGCCCGCGGCGGTGCATGCAGCGGGCGAGCAGCGCGGCGCGTGCGCGGGCCATCAGCGCGCGCTGGCCCGGGGTGGGGCGGTAGGCGTCGAACGGCAGCACGAGGTCGGCCACGCGGGCCGGCGGCGGCGGGGATGTGGCACCTGTTAGCGGTGGGGTGGCCGGCAGTGGGGCGGCGGCGGTGCAGGCCACGGCGGCGCAGGTGGCGGTCAGGAGCGCGCCGAGGGCGGCCGGGGCCCGGGCAGGTCCGCGGCGGCCGGTCTCCGGAGGCCCGATCCGGAAACCGGCCCCGCCGCATCCGGTCAGGCGCACCAGATGCTGAGGGAGCTCGCGGTGTTGTTGCCGACCGCGCTGTTCGAGAGGAACGGGTCGGCGCGACCGGCCGCGAACGTGCTGTGGGCGCCGGTGAAGAGGGGGTTCTGCCAGAGGACGGCCTCGCAGCCGCTGCGGTTCTTGACGGAGCTGACGTCGTTGTTCACGATCCTGGACGACTCGACCGCCAGGTCACCCTGGAGCCACAGGTCGTCGCCGAGGTAGGCGTCGCTCTCGGTGAAGTCGCGCCACAGGTCGCGCGGGTAGCCGCCGCTGTAGTTGTAGCCGTAGTAGGCGTACAGGCACACCGCGCCCCGGTCGCAGCCGCCGTCCGGCCCCGCGAGCGCGGACGGCGCCGGCAGGGCGAGGCTGAGCGACGCGGCCGCGGCGCAGGCGCCGGCCACGCGGGTGATCGTCCTCACTGCTGTCTCCTCGCCAAGGGACTGTCCTTGATCGATAACCTAGCGTGCCGATCCGCATACGAACTGCTATGACATGCCGACTCGCGTAAGAGACAGCGGTGAGGCCGGCGGCTACAGGGGGACCTCCCGGGAGACGGTCGGGTCGGCGAAGCGCTCGTTGGGCACCTGGGCGTACCAGCCGGGCCGGCCCGGGTCGCGGTCGTAGGGGTAGCCGCCCAGCTCGCGGTAGAGCTCGGCGTAGCGGGCCACCTTGTCCTTGTCCAGCCGCACGCCGAGACCGGGAGCGGTGGGCACCGCGATGGCGCCGCGCTCGTAGGGCAGCGGGCCGCCCTCGATGACGTCGTCCTGGAGCTGGTGGTAGTGGGCGTCGGCCGCGTACGTGAGGTTGGGCAGCACCGCGCCGAGGTGCAGCATGGTCGCGAGCTGGACCCCCAGCTCGCCGGAGGAGTGGACGGCGATGCCCAGCTGGAACGTCTCGCACACCCCCGCCGCCTTCACGCACGGCCGGATGCCGCCCCAGAACGTGGTGTCGAGCAGGACGACGTCGGCGGCCCGGCGCAGCACGTTGGAGGCGAGCTGCTCGAAGTTGACGACGACGGTGTTCGTGGCGAGCGGCACCCGGACCTGCTCGCGCACGGCCCGCAGCCCCTCCAGGCCCCAGACCGGGTCCTCCAGGTAGTCGTTGTTCAGGTCCTCGATGGCCCGGCCGAAGCGCAGTCCCTCGGCCAGCGACAGCACCGCGTTGGGGTCGTAGCGCAGCCGGTCGCCGGGGAACGCGTCCGCGAGCGCCCGGTAGCACTCCAGCTCGTGGTCCGGCGGGAACACGCCGCCCTTGAGTTTGTGGACGGTGAACCCGTGCGCCTGCCTGAGGTCGCGGGCGTGCTCGACGAGCTGGTCGGGGGTGCGGATCTCGGGGTGCCCCTCGGCGGCGTACCGGAAGAACAGGTACGACGCGAACGGCACCTCGTCGCGGATCCGGCCGCCCAGCAGGTCGCACACGGGCACGCCGAGCCGCTGCCCGATCACGTCGAGGCAGGCGAACTCGATGGCCGCGAGAAGCTGGGTGCGGTTGTTGTACAGCGACGCCGTCGGGTTGGCGATCTTGAATCGAAGCGCTTCGAGCTGGAACGGGTCGTGGCCCTTCAGGTACGGCAGGAGCGCCCGGAAGGCCGCCTCGGCGCTCTCGCCTCCCCCGCCCATCTCGCCCAGGCCGACGAACCCCTCGTCGGTCTCGACCTCCACGAGGGTCCGGACGAACCGCCCCCAGTGGGCGCCGTTGCTGTGCCGCAGCGGCGCCTCCAGCGGGACGGCGACCGTGGTGGCCCGGATGTCAACGATCTTCACGCGCACGTCCCCCAGACCGCGGCGACCCCGCACGCGGGCAGCCGTACCTTGACCGATTCGCCCGCCACCTCGGCGGGTTCGCGCCCGCGCTCCAGTCCCGCGCTGACCCGCGCCGAGCGCAGGCCGGGCACGGTGAGCGTGACCTCGACCGGCTCGGCGGCCAGCGACTGGAGCCGGACGACCCGCTCGGCGCCCGCCTGCCCGATCGAGGTGACCAGCACGTCGGGATGGTCCACCGACGCGTACGAGCGCGCGGCGTCGCCGGACGGCCCGGTGACCAGCACGCCCGCGAACGGCTCGGTCAGCCCGGAGGCGGCGAGCGCGCCCAGCCGCCGCCCGTCGGCGCCCGCCTGCGACATGACCGCGTAGCGGAACGTGGTCTCGCCCTGCTGCTGCGCCGGGAAGTTGGTGTCCCAGATGTTGTTGAGCGCCCAGGAGTACACCGTCCCGTCCTCCTCCTCCAGCGTCGGCGGGAACGGCGCGTACGGCATGTGGATGGTGCCGAGCTGCACCAGCGGCGCCTCCAGGGTGGCCCAGGCGACGGTCAGCTCGGGGTCGTCGAAGGCGATCCAGTGACGGATGGGCAGCATGTACGCGGCCGAGCCGGGCACCTGGGGCACCTCGCGCCCGCCGACGCCGCCGGTCAGCTCCCACGAGGTCGCCGGGCCGGCGGCGAACGGGAAGGCCAGGAAGACCGCCTCCTTCGCCGGGGTGCCCTGCTTGGCGAGCTGGTAGGTCAGGTCCAGCCGGGGGACGCCGCGGTGCAGCTCGATCGTGGTGCGCAGCCAGTCGACGCCCTTGCCCTGGAGCTCGACGACCAGCCGCTCGGTCACGGCGGTGCGCTGCGCCTTGACGATCGTGGCGTTGCGTCCGATCGCCCGGTCGCCGAGCAGGGTGCGGTCGTGCGCGCCGACGTGCCCGGACAGGTGGTTGAAGTGCGGGGCGGTGGCGTAGCGGTCGTAGACGTACTGGCCGAACCCGGCCGCCGCGTCGCGGTTGACCAGCTCCCGGCCGGCGACCTTGTCGAAGATCGAGCCGATGTAGCCCTCGCGGACGTCGTACGTCACCCGGTAGAACTCGTTCTCGATGACCCCACCGAGGTCGGGCTCGACCGGCTCGGCCGCCTGGCTCTCGCTCCTGACCACGTCGATCCGGGCGTAGCCGTTGCCGGGGACGTCGGGCACCACGGCGTGGATGTGCCGCCCGATGGGCCGGGTCGGCCAGTCGTCGGGGTGGACGTACTCCTCGTGGTGGGCGAGTGTCTCGCCGGTCCGCGCGTCCACGAGCGCGATCGGCACGTCGGCGGCCACCACGTCGCGCGGCAGGAACGCGCGCACCAGGTCGGTGCGGGCCCGCGTCGCGGGGTTGAACACCGCGAACGACGCCGGCGTCCCCTCGGGCAGGTCGCCCTCCTCCGCCAGGGCGGCGCCGAAGCGGCGGACGGCGGCGTGCAGCAGGTCGGCCGCGTCGTCCTGGGCGTCGTAGGCGCCCGACGACTTGCGGGTCCATTGCAGGCCGCCCGAGTCGCCGGCCTCCTCGGCGTCCTCCCACGGGTTGGCGGCGCCCCAGGTGTGCTCGTTGAACAGCGCCACCTTGTCGTACGCCTCGTCGATGCTGCCGGTGGCGTCGGCGCCGGCGAGCGTGTGCAGGGTCTCGGCGGCCCGCAGCGCGGACTGCGCCCGCCGCACGTAACCGAGCGGGCGCGCGCCCGAGCCGAGCCCGTCGGCCCACCAGTCGGTCCAGTCGCCCTCGTGGACGGCCAGCCGGTCGTGGTAGCGCTCCTCGACGTGCTCGAAGAAGTCGCTGTTGACCGCCGAGCGCAGGCGCGGCCAGGCCCACCGCTCGTTCCAGGTGCGGGCGATCGCCGCGGGCACGATGGACGGGCCGGCGTTGTCGGCGTGCGCGCCCTGCACGCGCATGTGCAGCACGTCCAGCTCGTACGGCTCGCGCGGCGCGTCGGGCCCCTGCCAGCCGAACGTGCCCGGCCCGTACGGGTACCCGCGCGTGGCCAGGGCGGCCAGGTAACGCGGCAGCAGGTCGTCAGCCAGCTCGTAGGAGTCGGTCAGCCCGACCGTGTTGCCCTCCATGTACGCCATGCCGTGGGGGGTGTCGGTGAACCAGACCAGCAGCTCGTTGCCGCTGGGCGCCCGCCAGCGGAACGGCCGGGTCAGCTTGTCACCGCCGTGCAGGTACGGCACGGACCGCCCCGCCCAGTTGTGGGCCGCGGCCAGGTAGCGGACCCCGGCCGCGTTGAGCGCGTCGACCAGGCCGACCACGGCGCCGGGCACGTCCGTGTGCATGGCCGAGCGCGTGGCGAAGCCGTACCTGTCCTGAAGCTCGGTGGTGAAGCGGAGCTGCCGGTAGAGCTCCTCGGTCGAGCACGCCTCGGTGTGGAGCTGGAACGGCAGGGCGGTCACCTCGATGATCCCCTCGCGGGCCGCCTGGGCGAACGCCTCGACCTGCTCGGCGGGCCGGGCCGCCAGCCACTTCAGCGCCGGCATCGACGACTCGACCGTCCAGCGGAACTTCGCGTCGTCCGGCCAGGACGCGGTCTCGGCGGCCAGGCGAACCGCGGCGTCGAGGTAGTCGAGGTGGTGGCGCAGCACCGTGCCCTGCGGGTCGGTGTAGCCGATGTCGAGGTGGGAGTGGTGGACGACGAACACGCTCCACTTGCGCTGCGGCGTCACCGTGATCCGCGCCGACCCGACGAGCCCCTCGTCGTCACGCGACTCCAGCGTGAACGCGCGCGGCGCGGACACCTCGGGCACGAGCAGCGTGACGTCGGAGCCGGTGGCGCTGTCGACTCCGACCAGCACGTGCGTCAGCGGGCGCGTGCTCGACACCCGGACCGCCTGTCGGCCGTCGTGGGTGAACAGCGGCAGCACCGCGACCCGCACCTCCAGCCCCCGCAGCTCGATGACGGGGGCCGAGGTGTCGTTGCGCAGCGCCTGCCTGATCCCGTCGTAGTCGGGGGAGCCCAGGCTCCGCTGCAGCAACCGGCTGGTCAATTCAGACACTCCCTAGGGACAGGCCTCGGGCGAAGAGGCGCTGGGTGGCGAGGAACAGCAGGACCGTCGGCAGCGAGCACATCAGGCCCGCGGCCAGCCCCACGGGCACGGGGGTGCCCGCGTAGACGTCGGTCATCAGGCCGGCGAGCGCGGTCATCACGGGCCGCACGCTCTCGGTCGTGGACAGGGTCAGGCCGAACAGCAGGTCGTTCCAGATGAAGGTGAACTCGAGGATGAACACGGCCGCGAGCGCGCTGGTCGAGATCGGCAGGTAGACGCGCCAGAAGATGCGGAAGGTGGACGCGCCGTCCATCCGGGCGGCCTCGAAGATCGAGAACGCCACCCCGCTGTAGAAGTTGCGCAGCACGAACGCGGCCAGCGGCACGTTGATGGCCGTGTAGACGAGGATCATGCCGGCCCTGGTGTCGTACAGGCCGGCGTCGCTGTAGCCGACGAAGAGCGGCACCAGCAGCATCTGCGACGGGAACACCGTGCCGCCGAAGATGAGCAGGAACCACCAGAAGCCGTGACGCAACCGGAGCACCACGATGGTGTACCCGGCCATGGCCCCGATGACGACGCCGAGCAGCGGCGACACCACGCTGTAGAGCGCGGTGCTGGCCAGGCTGGAGCCCAGGTCTGCCTTGTCGAGCGCGGCCGCGAAGTTGGCGAACAGCGCGAAGTCGCCCGAGGGCGCCCAGGCCGTGGCCGGGTCGTACGACGCGGCCGGGCGCGAGGCGTTGACCAGCAGCAGGTACGTGGGCCCCAGCCAGACCAGGCCCAGCACCACGAGCACGGCACGCCTGATCATGAGGCCTCCTTCGTCGGCCTCATGATCAAGATGCTGTGCTCATTGATGACCTCACTTCGTTCAGTCATCTGACCTGCCTTTTGAGGTAGAGGTACGAGGCCAGGCCGGTGACGACGGTCAGCATGACCGCCACCGCGGAGCCGTAGCCGTAGTCGCTGGCCACGAACGTCTCCTTGTACATGGTCACCGCGAGGGTCTCGGAGTTGCGCCCCGGCCCGCCCTGGGTCAGCACCCAGACGATGTCGAACGTCTTCAGGCTCGCCACCAGCGCCAGGCCCACCACGACCGCGGTCAGGGGACGCATCAGCGGCCAGGTGATGTGCCGGAACAGCCGCCACCCCGACGCGCCGTCCAGCCGGGCCGCCTCGATCGGCTCCTTGGGGATCGACTGGAGGCCCACGACGAACAGCAGCGTGTTGACGCCGAGCTGCTGCCAGGTCCACACCAGCAGCATGGCCAGCGTGTTGACCGGCGCGCTCTGCAGGAACGCGGTGTCGACGCCGAGCAGCACGTTGGCGACGCCGCCGTGGGAGAGGATCGGGCTCCACACGAGGGCGAGCCCGGCGCCGCTGAGCGCGTACGGGAGCATGAACGGCACCCGGTACCACGCGCCGCCCCTGATGTCGTAGGACAGGACGGCCACCAGCAGGCCGAGGCCCACCGGCAGCACCATCGTGCCGACGACCCAGAGCAGCGTGTTGCGCAGGGAGGTCAGCAGCGCGGGGTCGTCGAAGAGCTTGCCGAAGTTGGTCAGGCCCGCCCACTCGGGCGGGGCCAGGCCGTCGTAGCGGGTCAGGCTCAGGTACGCGGTCCACACGAACGGGGCGTAGAGCAGCCCCGCGACCAGCAGGGCCGCGGGCGCGACGTACCCATGCCTGAACCGGCCGAGGATGGGAGCCCGTGTGGTCACTGGTGGGTGCTCCAGTACTCGTCGGCCTCCTTCTGGATCGTCTCCAGCACTTCCTTGTACGTGCCGGGCTCGGTGACGAACTTGCCGAAGCCGTCGAGGGCGGCCGTCAGGACGGGTGGCGGCGTGGCCTCGAAGTAGCGGTTGACCAGGCGGTACTTGCCGCTGCCCGCGTCCTTGGTGATCTGGCCGAGCGCCTCGTCCTTGATCTCGACCTTGGGGTTGGCGCTCACGTCGCCGCGGCTGGTGGCCCACTTCTCCTGGGCCTCGGGGGTGGTCCACCACTTGAGGTACTTCGCGCCGGCGTCAGGGTCGGCGGCCTTGGTGAGGGAGCACAGCGGGCCGCTCTCGAAGATCACGGAGGTCTTGGGGAGGGCGGGGTTGACGTTGGGGATCACGAAGAAGCCGTAGTCGGTGCCCGCCTTCATGTCCCGCTGGGTCATGCTGGTGTTGAACCAGGTGCCGAACGAGATCATCGCGGCCTTGCCGTTCTTCATCACGTCCCCCGGGTCCGTCTTGTCACCCGGGTTCACGAAATATCCGGCGTCGATGAGCTGCTTCCACTTCTCCATCACTTGGACCACACCGGGGTCGGTGTACTTGGCCTTGCCGGTGGACAGCCGGTCGTACAGGTCGGGGTCCGAACCGGCCATGAGCTGCTCGAACCAGACGAAGGAGAACAGCACGCTGGTGTGGTAGAAGGGCGTGACGCCGGCCTTCTTCAGCGTGGCGGCGGCCTTGACGAGCTCGTCCCAGGTCGTCGGGGGCTTCAGGCCGTGCTGGTCGAAGAGCTTCTTGTTGTAGAACATCCCCCAGTAGGCGACGTTCATCGGCACGCAGTACTGCTTGCCGTCGATCGTGTAGTACGGCGCGAGGTCCTGCGACAGGTCGCCGGCCTTGATCGCCTCCTGCCAGATGGCCGTGGTGTCGGCCACCTGCTTCTGCTTGACGATCTCCTCCAGCATCCCCCCGGTCTGCCAGGTGAACAGGTCCGGCTTGACGTTGGTGCGGAACGACGCCTTGATGAACGCCTGGTACTGCGCCGAGTCGGTGTAACCCGTCGGCTTCATGCCGAGGCCGATCTTCTGCTTGGACAGCGCGCCCATCTCGTCGAAGAACTTGGTCCAGGCGCCCTTGTCGTTGTAGAGCGTCAGCTCGGTCTTCTTCTGCTGGGTTCCGGCGTCGGTGCCGCCGCAGGCGGCGAGGAAGAGGGCGGCCACGCCGAGCGTGGCCATGCCTGACCGGATCATGCCCCGGCCTCCTTGTTTCACTTGGGGGGGTTGTGCAACCTCTGCTCAACTACGGTCTTGACGTCCACCAGGTGGGCCCGCATGCGCTCCTCCGCCGCCGCCGCGTCGCCCGCGACGATGGCCTCCAGGATGGCCCGGTGCTCCTCGTAGTCCCGGCGGCGGTCGTCGAAGATCTGCAGGATCGCCCGCTGTTCGGCCCCGTGGACCGTGAGCAGCGAGTCCACGATCTCGTTGAGCACGCTGTTGCCGGCCAGCCGCGCGGTGGCCCGGTGGAAGGTCATGTTGGTCTCGTGCAGCTCCGCGTCCTCGCCGCGCAGGTGCCGGGCGGCCTCGTCCAGCACCCGCTCCAGCGCCGCGAGCTCCGCGCCCGCGGCGCGCTGGGCGGCCATGGCCGCGAGCGGGGGCTCGATGACCACGCGGGCGCCGAGCAGCTCCAGGAGCTGCTCGCCGTCCATCTCGCGCATGTTGGGGTTGGGCAGCACGACACGTTCGATGTCGGCTCCGACGTAGATGCCGGAGCCGTGCCGCATCTCGACGGCCCCGGTGGCCTCGAGTCTGCGGAGCGCCTCGCGCAGTGTCGGGGTGGTGACGGCGAAGCGCTGGGACAGCTCCCTGGTCGAGGGCAGCCGGTCGCCCGGCCGGAGCCCACCGGCACGGATGAGCTCCAGCATGCGCTCGGTCAGAGCGTCGGACAGGGTTGGCCGCACAACCTCGGACATATCAAGTGATCTAATCACTTAACGCGCTTCACGTCTATGAGGTGTTCGTGTTCTGTGAGCGGTTCGTGTCCGCCAGGGGAGTATTTTTCCGCCCATGAGGCGTCTCAGGCGAGTTCTGGCGTGGGTGGTGGCCGTCCTCCTCGTGCTCGCCGTGGGCGGCGTGGGCGTGGCCGGCTGGTACTACTCCGGCCTGGTGATCGAGCCCTCGCACGGGGACTCGTACCCGCTGGAGGTGGTGGCGTACACCGGCGACCGGGTGACGCTGCGGGGCGGCGGCGACACCGCGGCGCCCGGCACGTACGGGCTCACGTGGGACGGCGGCAACGCCACGCTCGGCGCGGTGGTCTCCACCGGCGGCGGGCCAGGCTCGGCGACCGTGGTGCGACGGGTGGAGAAGGTGCGGCGCGGCACGCTGCGGCCCGGCGTGCGGGCCTACCTCGACCGGTGGATGTGGGGGCACGAGGACCCCGGCACGGCGCTCGGCCTGCCGTACCGGAAGGTGAGCGTCCGGGGGGAGCTGGGCGACCTGCCCGCCTGGCGCACCGAGGGCTCCTCCACGACCTGGGTGATCGCCGTCCACGGCCGCAACGCCACCGCGTCGGAGGCGCTGCGGTTCGTACCGGTCTTCCACAGCCTGGGGATGCCGGTGCTCGGGATCAGCTACCGCAACGACGAGGGCGCGCCCGCCGGCGACGGCCTGTTCCACCTCGGCGCGACCGAGTGGCGGGACGTGGCCGCGGCCATCTCCTACGCCCGCGGTCAGGGGGCGACCGGGGTACTGCTCCACGGGTTCTCCATGGGCGGCGGCATCGTGCCGATGACGGTGCGCCGGATGCCCGGGGAGCCGGTCAAGGGGTTGATCCTCGACAGCCCGGTGCTCGACTGGAACGCGCCCATCGACCTCGGCGCCGACCAGCGCGGAGTGCCGCGGTGGCTGGCCACGGTGGGCAAGTTCGTGGTCGAGCGCCGCACGGGCGCCTCCCTCGACGACCTCGACCACGTCCGGCACGCCCGGGACTTCCGCACGCCGGTGCTGCTGTTCGCCGACGACGCGGACGCGTCGGTGCCCGTCGGACCGGCGCTGCGGTTCGCCGCCGCGCGGCCCGACCTGGTGACGCTCGTACGGACCCGGGGCGGGGGCCACGTCGGCTCGTGGAACACCGACCCGGGCCGCTACGAGCGGGCGTTACGCGACTTCGCGACCAGAGTCACCCGCTGAGCAGGCTCTTCATCTGGGCGATCTGGGCGCGGCGGGACTCACGGACCCGCTCGGCCCAGCTTCTGGCGGCCGGGTCAGCCCCGCGCGCCACCTCGATCCCGGCCATCTGGATCGCGTCGTCCTGGTGGGCGATGAGCAGGTTGAGGAAGTCCCTGTCGAACGTCCGCGACCTGGCCAGCGCCGCGATCTGCCTCCGGTCGGTCTCCGGCGGCCCTCCGCGGTGGTCGTGCGCCCCGGACGGCGCGGCGAGCGGCTGCTCCCAGGCGTGCAGCCAGCGCAGCATCATCTCGACCTCGTCCTGCTGCGTGGCCGCGACGGCCGCGGCGAGGGTCCGCACCTCCGGCGTACGGCCCCGGGTGGCGCCCAGTTTCGCGATCTCGATGCCCTGCCGGTGGTGCGGCACCATCATCTGCGTGAACATCACGTCCTGGGCGTTCACCGGGCCGGCCGCGGGACGCGGGGTCCCGCAGGCGCCGGAGCCCAGCAGCGCGAGCAGCAGGGCTGACATCAGGGCGAACGCCGGGGCCGGCCGCCTCATGGCGGGAGGTCAGATCCGCTTCCAGAGGGCGGGCACGTTCGGCGGCTCCCAGCCGGCGAGCGCGGTGTGGCCCTGGAGGCACTGGTAGCTCTGGCCGCCGTAGGTCACCTTGTCGCCGCTCCTGTAGGCGGTGCCCGCCTTCCACGTGCCGCCGGGCTGGGCTGTCGGCGTCGGGGTCTTGGGAGGCGTCGGCGTCGTGGTCGGTGTCGGCGTCCTGGTGGGCGTCGGCTCCGGGGCCGGCGTCGCGCCGCCGCCACCGCCGAAGTCCACGTCCGAGCAGGTGTAGAACGCCTCGTTGCTGCCGACCACGCGCTGCCAGATCGAGTACAGGATGTGCCGGCCCGAGCGCTGCGGCAGGTTGATCGTCCAGTTGGTGAACGTGGTCGGGTTCTGGCCGTTGAACGTCTTGACGGGGACGAGGTCGGACCACTTGAGGGGCATGGCCGGGTTCCAGCCCTCGCGGGTGATGAAGAACTCGAAGTTGCTGTTCGCGTGGGGGGCGGTCGCGTGGTAGGTCACGGTGAAGCTGCCCGGCCGCACCTTGGTGGCGGGCCAGTCGGCACGCGGGAGGTCCAGGCCGCGGTACTTCTCGCGGCCCGCGCTGCACAGCTTGCCGTCCGGGATGAGCTGGCGGTGCCGGCCGCCGGCCTCCAGGAGCGAGACCTCGTTCCAGTCGTAGAGCGCCTGCGTGCCGCCGGCGGCCACGGCGGCCTTGCACGCGGCCGACTTCGGCGTCTCCGGGCCCTCGTTCTTGCAGACGTAGACGCGGCTGAGCGGGTTCGACAGCGTGCCGTGGGCGTGGGCCGCGGAGGCGGGAAGCAGGACCAACGCTCCGGTGACGGCCGACGCGGCGGCGATCGTACTCTTGCGCATCTGTGTCCTCCCTGGGGGACGGAGGGAATTAATAAGTAAAGCTTCTTAAGAGTTGACGATTACAGTCAGCCCCGCAAGCGGTTTGGGACAAGTCCTCTTCCTCAGGTACGCGCGCGACGCGGAAGAGGATCGGCCACCGCGCGGCCGGTCGGGGCATACGCCTCCTCGACGCCCGCGGGCGCCGCTGACGATCGTCCTCACACCAGGCAAGGTAGGCGGTTGTTGACGTTCCGCTCACTCAGAGCCACCGTCAGGTTTGTCCGGGTTTTGTGACACTTGCCCCCCTCGCAGGCCCCGAAAAGGTACACCGCACGGAGTGTCACCGCAGCTCGAAGCGCTTTCCCGGCAGAGAGAGATCATGTCGCGACTTTGTGTAGTGACCTGACCGTTATGTCAACGCTTTGCTAGTTGTCAGGTTTGGGTGGATATTCTGCGGCTTGCGTGTCGCCCTCACGTGAAGTGATTTTGTGGGCACACAACGGCTTTTCCTTGCGGGGGCCCCTCCACCTCGGATCTCGACCCCCGTGCACGGCGTACGGAGGGAAATGGGCAAGTTCCTGCTCCGCCGGCTGGCAACCAATGTGATCTTGATTGCCCTGGCGGCCAGCCTGGCGTACATGCTCGCCGCCACGACGATGAATCCTCGTGGCGCGTACGAGGGTCGGCAACCGCCGGTCGCCGAAGAGGTCATCGACGCCACCCTGGACGCCTACAACCTCAACGACAAGACACCCGTCTTCGAGCGCTACCTGACCTGGGCCGGCGGCGTCGTGACCGGCGACTTCGGCAAGACGTGGAACGGCGGCTCGGTCAACGACGAGATGGGCCGCCGGATCATGGTGAGCCTGCGGCTGCTGCTCATCGGCACGCTGCTCGGCTTCGCGGTGGGGGTCGGGGTCGGGGCCTACTCGGCCGTCCGGCAGTACCGGTTCAGCGACCGGGCCATCGGCGTCAGCTCGTTCGTGGTCATGGCGATCCCGGTGTTCCTGCTGGCCACGCTGCTCGCGATCGCCACGTACAACCTGAACCGCGGGCTCGGCTTCACGCTGATCGAGTACACCGGCGAGTACAACCCGCGCCTGACGGGCTGGGACCAGTTCCTCAACCGGCTGAACCACCTGATCCTGCCGACCATCTCGCTCACGCTCGGCTCGGTCGCCTTCTACAGCCGCATCCAGCGCAACATGATGCTCGACGTGCTGAACCAGGACTTCGTCCGCACGGCCATGGCCAAGGGGCTGCGGCGCAGGACGGCGCTGTTCAAGCACGCGCTGCGCACGGCGCTGATCCCGTCGGCCACGTACTTCGCGTTCGCGTTCGGCACCATGCTCACCGGGGCCATCTTCACCGAGAAGATCTTCTCCTGGCACGGCATGGGCGCCTGGCTCATCGACGCGATCAACCAGAACGACGTCAACTCGGTGGCCGCGGTGAGCCTGTTCACCGCCGTCTGCGTGCTGTTCGCCGCCTTCCTGTCGGACCTGCTGGTGGCGGCCCTCGATCCTCGGGTGCGGGTGAGCTAGGTGCGTTCCAAGGTCGTACTCGGGCGGCTCCTGCGCAACCGGCAGGCCCGCTATGGCGGCATCGCCCTGATCCTGCTCGTGGCGCTGGCCTACATCGGCCCCTACTTCGGCGCGTACGACTGGACGGACAAGGACTTCCTGGCCTTCCTGTCGCCGCCCTCCGCCGACCACTGGTGGGGCACCACCTCGATCGGCCAGGACATGTACGCGGTGACGCTGCGCGGCATGCAGAAGTCGATCATCATCGGCATGCTGGTGGCGGTGTTCGCCACGGGCCTGGCCGCGCTGGTCGGCGCCTTCGCCGGATATTTCGGTGGCTGGGTGGACAAGATGCTGATGTGGGGCGTGGACCTGCTCCTCGTCCTGCCCAGCTTCCTCATCATCGCGATCATCTCCCCGCGGCTGCGGGGCGCGTCGTGGCTGTGGTTCGTCGTGCTGCTGGCCGCGTTCGCCTGGATGATCACCTCCCGGGTCGTGCGCAGCATGACGCTCTCGCTGCGCGAGCGGGAGTACGTCCAGGCCGCGGTCTACATGGGCATCCCCCGCTGGAAGATCATCCTGCGGCACATCGTCCCGAACCTGTCCTCCCTGCTGATCATCGACGCCACGCTCAACGTCAGCGGCGCCGTCATCGGCGAGGCCGCGCTGTCGTTCTTCGGCTTCGGCATCCAGCCGCCCGACGTCTCGCTCGGCACCCTGATCGCCGAAGGCGCCCGGAACGCCACCGGCTACCCCTGGCTGTTCGCCTTCCCCGCCGGCCTGCTGGTGCTCCTCGTGCTGGCCATCAACCTGATCGGCGACGGACTGCGCGACGCGCTCGATCCCGGGAGCAACTCATGAGCATCTTGGAGGTCCGCGACCTCACCGTCACCTTCCCCGGCGGGATCCAGGCCGTACGGGGCGTCAGCTACGACGTCGCCCAGGGCGAGGTGCTCGGCATCGTCGGCGAGTCCGGCTCCGGCAAGTCCGTGACCTCGCTGGCCATCATGGGCCTGCTCCCCCGCGACGCCGTGGTCAGCGGCTCCGTGAAGCTGCACGGCCAGGAACTGCTGGGCATGGAGGAGGGCGAGCTCACCCGGGTCCGCGGCAAGTCGATCAGCATGATCTTCCAGGACCCGCTGTCGGCGTTCACCCCCGTCTACTCGATCGGCGACCAGATCGCCGAGGCCGTCCGCATCCACCAGAAGCTCGGCAAGGACAAGGCCGCCAAGCGCGCCGTCGAGCTGCTCGACCTGGTCGGCATCCCGCACCCGGACGTGCGGGCCAAGGCGTTCCCGCACGAGTTCTCCGGCGGCATGCGCCAGCGCGCGATGATCGCGATGGCCATCGCCAACGACCCCGACCTGCTCATCTGCGACGAGCCCACCACCGCCCTGGACGTCACCATCCAGGCGCAGGTCCTGGAGGTCCTCAAGACCGCCCAGGCCGAGACGGGCGCCGGCATCGTGATGATCACCCATGACCTGGGCGTCATCGCGGGCATGGCCGACCGGGTGCTCGTCATGTACGCGGGCCGGCCCGTCGAGCAGGGCGACGT
Organism: Nonomuraea sp. NPDC050691; assembly: GCF_040654455.1. Taxonomy (NCBI): domain Bacteria; kingdom Bacillati; phylum Actinomycetota; class Actinomycetes; order Streptosporangiales; family Streptosporangiaceae; genus Nonomuraea; species Nonomuraea sp. NPDC050691. Next base: position 3,928 of record NZ_JBFAIA010000005.1, on the reverse strand, counting down.
GGACGACATCTACTACCGGCCGCGCATGCCGTACACGATGGGTCTGCTCGCCTCGATCCCCCGGGTGGACGGCGAGCAGGAGACGCTCGTGCCCATCGAGGGCAACCCGCCCTCGCCGGCGGCGCTGCCGCCCGGCTGCCCGTTCGCGCCGCGCTGCCCCATGCACATCGACGCGTGCGACGACGAGGAGCCGCCGCTCACCCCGATCGGCGGCGGGCGGCACGTCGCCTGCATCCGCTCGCGCGAGATCGAGCACAAGGGCATGACCGGCGCCGACGTCTTCCCCGTGCCGGTCATCCCGCCGAGCGACGTGGCCCGCGTCCCGCGCGAGCAGCGCGCGACCGTGCTGGAGCTCGACGGTCTCGTCCGGCACTACCCGCTGATGAAGGGCGCGGTGTTCAAGCGGCGCGTGGGCACCGTCCACGCCGTCGACGGCATCACCTTCGACATCGCCGAGGGCGAGACGCTGGCCCTCGTAGGCGAGTCGGGCTGCGGCAAGACGACCACGCTGCAGCAGATCATGCAGCTCACGCCGCCGCAGAGCGGCCGGGTCGTCGTGCTCGGCAAGGACAGCTCCACGCTGGACAAGTCCGCGCGCAAGGCGCTCCGCGGCGACCTGCAGATCGTCTTCCAGGACCCGATGGCGGCGCTGGACCCGCGCATGCCGGTCGGCGACATCATCGCCGAGCCGCTGCGCGCCCACGGGCGCAAGGACGTGTCCCAGCGCGTCGCGGAGCTGCTGGAGCTCGTCGGGCTGGCGCCCGAGCACGCCCAGCGCTACCCGCAGCAGTTCTCCGGCGGCCAGCGGCAGCGCATCGGCATCGCCCGCGCCCTCGCGCTGGAGCCCAAGCTCATCGTGCTGGACGAGCCGGTCTCCGCGCTCGACGTCTCCATCCAGGCGGGCGTCATCAACCTGCTGGAGGAGCTGAAGAACCGGCTCGGCCTGTCGTACCTGTTCGTGGCGCACGACCTGGCCGTGGTCCGGCACCTCGCCGACCGGGTCGCGGTCATGTACCTGGGGCGGATCGCCGAGCTCGGCGCCGTCGAGAACGTCTACGACCGGCCCGCCCACCCCTACACGCAGGCGCTGCTCTCGGCGATCCCGCTGCCCGATCCAGAGATGGAACGCACCCGCAAGCGGATCCTGCTCGAGGGCGACCTGCCCAGTCCGGCCGATCCCCCGTCGGGATGCCGGTTCCGTACCCGCTGCCCCAAGTTCGCCCGCCTGAGCGAGGCGGAGAAGCAGCGGTGTGTGGACGAAGAGCCCTCGGTTGCCCGGCTCGCGCGCGCCACGGATCACGGCGCCGCATGCCACTACGCGGAGGAGATCGAGGTCATCACGGCCTCGGAACACCAGGAGGAACAGTGAAGGTTGGATACCGGGCGGCGGCGGGGATCGCCCTCCTCGCCATGGCCGTCGCGGCCTGCGGCGGCGGTGGCGGCGAGGCCAAGAAGCCGAGCGCCGAGCAGTCGCAGCAGGCGCAGAAGCAGATGGCCGAGACGCCGGCGATCAGCATCAACCCGGTCGCCTACGAGCAGGTCAAGGACGGCGGCACGCTGACCCTCGCGGTCGGCCAGTGGCCGACCCAGTGGAACGGCAACCACGTGGACGGCAACCAGGCCGACACGGCGGACATGCTCGACACGATCATGCCGCAGCCGATGGTGGCCGACTCCGAGGCGAACTTCAAGCCGAACCCGGACTACCTGAGCGACGTGAAGATGGACACGTCCTCCGGCAAGCAGGTCGTCACCTGGACCTTCAACGACAAGGCCACGTGGTCCGACGGCACCCCGATGGGGTGGAAGGACGTCGAGGCCATGTGGAAGGCCAACAGCGGCAAGAACAAGAAGTTCAAGCCGGCCTCCACCGACGGCTGGGACCGGATCGAGTCGGTCACCAAGGGCTCGTCGGACAAGGTCGCCGTCATGACCTTCTCCAAGGAGTACCCGGAGTGGGTGGGCCTGCTCTCGCGCTCGCCGCACCTCTACCCCGCCTCGGCCAACGAGACGCCGGAGGCCTTCGAGAAGAACTACCTGCAGAAGATCCCGGTCACCGCCGGGCCCTTCAAGGTGGAGAAGATCGACGAGGGCACCAAGACCCTCACCGTCGTGCGTGACGACAAGTGGTGGGGCAAGAAGGCCAAGCTCGACAAGATCATCTTCCGGACGATCGAGACGCCCGCCGCGCAGGTCAACGCCTTCGCCAACGGCGAGCTCGACGGCGTGGAGATCCCACCGGGCAGCCCCGCCGACCTCAAGCGGGCCAAGGAAGTCCCGAACGTGGACATCCGCAAGGCGCTCAGCCCGAACTGGCGGCACATCACGGTCAACAACCAGAGCGCGTTCCTGAAGGACAAGCCCGTCCGCCAGGCCGTCCAGTACGCGATCAACCGTGACGTGATCACGCAGTCCGACCTGAAGGACATGGACTGGCCGCTGCAGACGCTCGGCAACCACGTCTTCATGAACAACCACAAGGGCTACGTCGACAACTCCGGCGACCTCGGCAAGTACAACCTGGACAAGGCCAAGCAGCTGCTCGACGCGGCCGGCTGGAAGCAGGAGGGCGAGTACCGCAAGAAGGACGGCAAGGAGTTCGCGCTGAGCTTCACCGTCCCGGCGGGCCTGCCCTACGCCAAGACCGAGGGCGAGCTCACCCAGGCCATGCTCAAGGAGGCCGGGATCAAGCTGACGATCCGCCCGGTCCCCGATGACAAGTTCTTCACCGACTACATCATCAAGGGCGACTTCGACCTGGTCCCGTTCTCGTGGATCGGTACGCCGCTGCCGATGGGCGGCCTGCCGCAGATCTACAAGACCGGCTCCGAGAGCAACTTCCCGAAGGGCAGCGACCCGGCGCTCGACGCCGCCATCGACGCCGCGGTCAGCGAGATGGACCCGGCCAAGGCCATCGAGAAGGCCAACGCCGCCGACAAACTGATCTGGGACATGGTGCACACGATCCCGCTGTACCAGCGCCCCGACATCCAGGCGACGAAGAAGACGCTGGCGAACTGGGGCGCCAAGGGCTACCAGTCGCTGGACTACTCGATCGTCGGCTTCACCGGCTGATCCCGGTCCTCCGACCGGATCACGACGACCCCCGGCCCGCTTCGGCGGCCGGGGGTCGTCCCGTCTCCGCCGGGTCACCCGAGAGGAGCTGCCGCCGGCGCCGGCCATCCGGGTGAGGTCGCGGCTGATGTGGCCGCGGATCCGGCTCATGTCCTCCAGACGGGCGCCGCCCGGTGTGTCCGGGCCGAGGATGCCGGCTCCCTCCTCCGCGATGCCGGCCAGCTCGGCGCTCGCCCTGGCGCCGGCCAGCAGCGCCAGGTACCCGACCTCGTTGTCGCAGACGTGGCGGCATGGTGTCCAACGCCGCACCACGCCCGCCCCCGACGGCAGGTGGATCCCCGGCGCCCCCGCCTACGGCCTCGGCATGTCCTCGCTGCGGCTGTCCGGCGGCCGGACGGTCTGGGGCATGGGCGGCGCCATCAACGGCGGCCCGGCCGACTGACCCGCTCGTTAGGGTGGTGCGGTGGCGGGATTCGCGTTCATCAGCCACAGCCACGCCGACCGCGCCTACGTGCGCGGACTCGCCGCGCACCTGGCCGACGCGGGCGTACCCCTCTGGTTCGACGACAGGATCGAGTACGGCGCGCTCTTCGACGAGGACATCCGGGACAAGATCGATTCATGCGCCGCCTTCGTGGTCGTGATGACGCCGGACCGCCGGCTCTCGCGCGACTTCGCATCCACGATCCCGCATGCCGAGCACCGCTGGCTGGTGAACGCGGGGTTGACCTTGGCGACCCGCCCAGGCGCCTTGTGCCCCAGTCGTTGGACGAGCCGGCCCCATGCGGCGGCCATGATCGACCGGTTGAGGCCCGCTTTCTGGCGGACGTTGCGGCCGGGCGCTTCGATGGTG